>DATINN010000147.1:0-4275 GCA_035474175.1 Mycobacteriales bacterium
TGGCGGCCCGGCGCGGACCGCCCGCGGCTCGACCGGAGCGCGCCGCCGGCCCGGCCCAGCGAAGCGGACCGGCCGCGGCTCAGCGGGAGCGGGCCGCCAGCCCGGCGACGATGTCGGCCGCCACCTCGAGGTACGCCTGGCGCGCCGACGCCGACAGCTTGCGCAGCAGGATCCGCCCGCCCGGCTGCAGGGCCGGGTCGAAGGGGACCTCGTGCACGGCCCGCGCCCGCCGCGACAGATCGGACTTGATGTCGCGCAGGTGCCCGGTCCGGCGCCGCCGCGCCGGATAGAGGTTGTTGACCACGACGATGCTGCGCTCGACCAGCGGCGCGTAACCGCGGGCGGCCAGCCAGTCGAGGGCGGCGCCGGCGCTCTGGGCCGCGTCCCAGGTCGCGGCGCTGGCGACGACGAGCTGGTCGCACCCGGCCAGCGCGGCCGGCAGGAACGGCTGCTGCAGCCCGGCGCCGACGTCGGTGACGATCACGTTGCCGACGTACTCCAGCAGCCGCAGCGTCTGGACGTATTCCTCCTCGGTCAGCGCGCCCGACACCGCCGACTGCGGGTCGCTGCCGACCACGAGCAGCCCCGACGGCGACGCCGCGAGCTGCGCCAGCACGCCGCGCTCGGAGACCGCGTGCCGCCCGTGGGCGGCCAGGTCGCGCACGCTCTGCCGCGGCACCACCGACAGCCGCGCCGCCAGCGTCCCCCAGTCGGAGGACGCGTCCAGCGCGACCACCTTGTCCCGGCGCAGGCCGGCCAGCATCGAGCCGGTCACCGCG
Organism: Mycobacteriales bacterium; assembly: GCA_035474175.1. Taxonomy (GTDB): domain Bacteria; phylum Actinomycetota; class Actinomycetes; order Mycobacteriales; family CADCTP01; genus CADCTP01. The sequence continues at coordinate 780 of DATINN010000147.1, forward strand.
ACGGTCGTGGTCTTGCCGACGCCGCCCTTGATGCTCAGCACCACCACCCGGCGCATGCCGACGAGCGGCATCCCGACCTGGCGGACCAGCTCCCGCTCCCGCGAGCCCCGGCCGAGCCCCAGGCTGAGCGCCCCGGACCCGGGCGGCGGCCCCTCGACGACCGGTGGCTGGTGGAGCGGGGGCTGCCGGACCGGGGACCGGGCCGGCGCCGACACCGGAGCCCCGTCCCACCACGGCGTGGGCGCTCCGGTCTCCGTCACGGGGCCCATGGTCGCACGAGCGGGACGCACCCTCGTGCCGGATCCACAGAAGGGTGAAGCCCTCCATTGTGGACAGTCCGGACCCGGCCGGGGACGACGGCTCACTGCCTCAAACACGAAGAGTGTGCTTCTATACACACTGAGTACAGGAAGCAGGGGGATGTTCGCCGACGCACATCTGGTCAAGCAGAGCTGGGACCGGATCGAGCCGATCGCCGGCCGGGTGGCGGCCCAGTTCTACGCCCGGCTGTTCGTCGATGCCCCGGAGCTGCGCGAGCTCTTCCCGATGGTGCTGAGCCGCCAGCAGGAGCACTTCGTGCTCGCGCTGCGCCGCATCGTGCAGGGCCTGGACAGCCCGCTGCTGCTGGAGCGCTACCTGGCCCAGCTCGGGGAGGACCACCGCAAGTTCGCGGTCCGGCCGGAGTTCTACCTGCCGTTCGGACGGGCGCTGATCGCCACCCTGCGCGAGCACTCGACCAAGTGGGACGACCGGGTCGAGGAGGCCTGGATCACCGCGTACGCGACCGTGGCCGACCGGATGATGGCGGGTGCGGCCGAGGCCGGGCGCGGGCCGGCGTGGTGGGACGCGGTCGTGGTCGCGCACCACCGGCCGGCCCCGGACATCGCGGTGATCACCCTGCGGCCGGACCGCTCGTACGGCTTCTATCCCGGGCAGTACCTGACGCTGCAGACGCCGCGGCGCTCCCAGCTCTGGCGGCCGTACTCGATCGCGAACGCGCCCCGCCCGGACGGGACGCTGGAGCTGCACGTCCGGGCGGTGCCGGGCGGCGAGGTGAGCGGGGCGCTGGTCCGGCACACCACCGTCGGCGACCCGGTCCGGCTCGGGCCGCCGCTGGGCACCATGCAGGTCGACCCGGACTCCGAGCGGGACGTGCTCTTCGTCGCCGGCGGCACCGGGCTGGCGCCGTGCAAGGCGATGGTCGAGCACCTGGCCCGGTGGAACCACTCCCGCCAGGTCAGCCTGTTCTACGGCGCCCGCCGGACCGACGACCTGTACGGGCTGTCGGCGCTGTTCCGGTTCGCCCAGGGGCTGCCCTGGCTGACCGTGGTCGGCGCGGTCTCCGACGACCCCAGCTACTTCGGGCGGCACGGGATGGTGTGCGACGTGGCGGTCGGCGCCGGCGACTGGTCCGGGCGCGACGTCTACGTGGCCGGGCCGCCGGCCATGGTCCCGGTCACCGTCGACATGCTCCGCCGCCACGGCGTCCCGCTGGCCCGCATCTCGTACGACCCGATCGCCGCCGCGGTCTGACTCTGCCATCTCCTCGATGCGGTCCAACATCATCTTGGTTTAGTGTGTCATCTGTGCTGAGTGGGGCGAGCGATGTCGCGTATCGGCGGGCGGTCGGAAAGCGGATCCGGGTGTGGCGGGCGGTGAACGAACGATCCCAGGACGAGCTGGCCGCGGCCGCCGGCGTGACGCGCAACTTCGTCAGCGCCATCGAGCGCGGCGCGCAGGGCCTGGACGCGGTCCGGCTGCGGCGGCTGGCGGCGGTGATGGGGATGACCCTGGGCGAGCTGCTGGCCGACCCGGAGCCGGGCGGTCAGCCCGTCCGGCCCGTGGTCGAGATGCCCTGGACGAAGTAGCGCTGCGCGATCAGGAACACCACGACCATCGGGATCGTGGCGATCACGCTCGCCGCCAGCACGACCTCCCACTGCGACTCGCCGCCCTTGCCGAACTGGTCGAGCACGGCCTTGAGCCCCCGCGGCAGCGTGTAGAGCAGCCGGCCGCCGTCGGCGTGCGCCCACAGCGGCAGGAAGTCCGGGATCTTCGGCCAGAAGCCGAGGCGGCTGATCTTGCCGCCGGACTGCTTGGTCATCTTCTCGCCCAGGGCGGCCAGGCCGTCCCAGTCCGAGGTGTCGACGTCGGCCGGGGCGATGCCGGCGTCCGCCGCGGCCTTGCCGTTGACGAGCACCACCTGGACGACCGTGAACTCCGGCACGGCGTAGAGGGTGCCGTCGACGGTCGTCTGGGCCACCGCGTTGCCCCGGTAGTCGGTCATCCGCAGGCCGGCCCGGTCCACACAGGACGTCAGCGGCTGCAGGGCGCCGCGGTGCGCGTACGACCCGATCAGCTCGCGGTCGAGGTAGACCAGGTCCGGCGGCCGTCCACTCGCGACAGCGGAGAGGAACTGCTGCGCGTCGAACGCGCCCTCGTTGATCCGCAGGTCGACGTCCGGGAACTTCTTCCTGTAGACGTCCACCCGGCTGCTGGCGATCTCGTCCACCAGCCCGAAACCCTGTGACGTCAGGGCTCCGCCGGTGTCCGAGCCGAGCAGCCGGGTCTGGCTGAGCCCGCCACAGCCGGCCGTGGCGGCCAGCACCACGGCCGTCAGCGTGGCCAGTCTGAGCGCGGCGGGCAGGCGGACGCCGCGTCCACCTCTGCGTCGAGGCATGCGCCTGACATGCCCAACTGTCAGTTTCCTAACCGGACAGAGTGCTCCACCCATCCGGGCCAGCGGCTCTGCCCGTCCGGGCCAGCATTCTCAGCCCGTCCGGGCCAGCGGCTCAGGCCGCCGGGCCGGCGGGCTCAGCCCGTCCGGACCAGCGGGTAGAGCGCGGTGGTGACGCGGCGGCAGACCGCGGCGCCGTAACCGAGCCCCTCGGCGATCGGGTAGCGGAGGGTCACGGCCAGGACCCAGCGGCTGCGCGGACCCCAGATGCCGAGGCAGTTGACGTTCCACTGGCCGGACGCGCCGTGCTCGGTCCAGCCGTTCTTCACCGCGATCCGGACGCCCCGGCCGGCCGGCTCCGCCTGCTGGATGCCGAACGCGTTGGACACCTCGACGCTGCGCATGAGCGCCACCAGCGGCGCCCCGACCTGCGGCGAGAGGAACTTCCCCTGACCGGGGACGATGCAGTCACCGAGCCGGGCCAGGTCCCGGGAGGAGATCCTGGTCTTCGACCACCAGTCGTCGTAGACGGTCGTGTCCTGGAGCCGGCAGACCTTGATCATCTTGCCGATCGAGCCGTCCGCGCCGAGCCAGCGCCAGATCACCTCGGCCGAGTTGTCGTCCGACCGCTGGATCATCGTCGTCATCCGCAGCGTCTCGTACGCGGTCAGCCCCCGGCCCTGGCTCGCCCGGGTGGCGAGCAGGTCAGCGGCCAGCCAGGCCTTGATCGTCGACTCGCTGAACGTCGTCTCCGCCGTCCGGCGGTCGCCGACCCGCTTGCCGGTGGAGCGGTCGAGCAGGGTGAAGGAGGCCCAGTCC
>DATINN010000148.1:0-6880 GCA_035474175.1 Mycobacteriales bacterium
CAACGACCTGTCGACGCTCCCCAACTTCCCCGCCGAGATCCGGGCCCCGGCCGGCACCGTGCTCGGCGTCTCGTCGTTCCAGCTGCACTTCGCCGACCACGACATCATGACGCCGGGCGACGCCCCGGACGTGCTGGTGGCCATGAACCCGGCGGCGCTGAAGGCCAACCAGGGCGACCTGCCGGCCGGCGCGACGGTGATCGTCAACACCGACGAGTTCACCACCCGGTCGGTGACCAAGGCGGGCTACGCGAGCAACCCGATCGAGGACGGCTCGCTGTCGGCCTTCCAGGTCCAGGCCGTGCCGCTGACGTCCACGACGGTGCGGGCGCTGGCCGAGTTCGACATCTCCAAGAAGGACGCCGAGCGGGCCAAGAACATGTTCGCGCTCGGCCTGCTGTCCTGGATGTACAACCGGCCGACCGAGGGCACGATCACGTTCCTGGAGAAGAAGTTCGCCCGCAAGCCGGAGATCGCCGCCGCCAACGTGGCCGCGTTCCGGGCCGGCTACAACTACGGCGACACCACCGAGGCCTTCGCGGTCTCGTACGAGGTGAAGCCGGCCCCGCTGCCGCCGGGCACCTACCGCAACATCTCCGGCAACCCGGCCTTGGCGTACGGGCTGGTGGCGGCGTCGCAGCTGTCCGGCCTGCCGCTGTTCCTGGGGGCCTACCCGATCACCCCGGCCTCCGACATCCTGCACGAGCTGGCCAAGCACAAGCGCTTCGGCGTGCGGACGTTCCAGGCCGAGGACGAGATCGCCGGTGTCGGCGCGGCCCTGGGCGCCTCCTTCGGCGGGGCGCTGGGCGTCACCACCTCTTCCGGCCCGGGCATCTCGCTGAAGTCGGAGACGATCGGCCTGGCCGTGTCGCTGGAGCTGCCGCTGGTCATCTGCGACATCCAGCGCGGCGGGCCGTCGACCGGGCTGCCGACCAAGACCGAGCAGTCCGACCTGCTGCAGGTGATGTTCGGGCGCAACGGCGAGGCGCCGGTGCCGGTGGTCGCGGCCAAGTCGCCGTCGGACTGCTTCGACACCGCCATCGAGGCGGTGCGGATCGCGGTGACGTACCGGACGCCGGTGTTCCTGCTCTCCGACGGCTACCTGGCCAACGGGTCCGAGCCGTGGCAGGTGCCGTCGGTGGCCGACCTGCCCTCGCTCAAGGTCGACTTCGCCACGGAGCCCAACGGCCCGGACGGGGAGTTCCTGCCCTACCTGCGGGATCCGGAGACGCTGGCCCGGCCCTGGGCCGTGCCGGGCACGGCCGGGCTGGAGCACCGGATCGGCGGCATCGAGAAGGCCGACAAGACCGGCTCGATCTCCTACGACCCCGACAACCACGACTTCATGGTCCGCACCCGGCAGGCCAAGGTGGACGGCATCGCCCGCTCGCTGCCGCCGCTGGAGGTCGACGACCCGACCGGTGACGCCCGGGTCCTGGCCCTGGGCTGGGGCTCGACGTACGGGCCGATCGGGGCGGCCTGCCGGCGGGTCCGGCGGGCCGGGCTGCCGATCGCGCAGGCGCACCTGCGGCACGTCAACCCGTTCCCGGCCGACCTCGGCGACGTGCTGCGGCGGTACGAGCGGGTGATCGTGCCGGAGATGAACCTGGGCCAGCTGGCGATGCTGCTGCGGGCCAAATACCTCGTCGACGTCATCAGCTACAACCAGGTCCGCGGGCTGCCGTTCCGGGCGGCCGAGCTGGCCGAGGTGTTCAAGGGTGTGATCACGGATGTCTGAGCAAGCCCGAGGGCCCGCAGGGCGCGCGGGGAGCGACGAGGGCCGGGCGGTCCGAGCTCGCGAGGACCGCACTGTCCGAGGAGCGGGCTCTGAGCGGCAGGAGTTGCCGGTCCTGAAGGCCAAGGACTTCAAGACGGACCAGGAGGTGCGCTGGTGCCCGGGCTGCGGGGACTACGCGATCCTGGCCGCCGTGCAGGGCTTCATGCCGGAGCTCGGTGTCCCCAAGGAGGACATCGTGTTCATCTCCGGGATCGGCTGCTCGTCCCGCTTCCCCTACTACATGAACACGTACGGGATGCACTCGATCCACGGGCGGGCGCCGGCGATCGCGACCGGGCTGGCCTCGGCCCGGCCGGACCTCTCGGTCTGGGTCGTCACCGGTGACGGCGACGCGCTGTCCATCGGTGGCAACCACCTCATGCACGCGCTGCGCCGCAACGCCAACCTGAAGATCCTGCTCTTCGACAACCGGATCTACGGGCTGACCAAGGGGCAATACTCGCCCACCTCCGAGGTCGGCAAGATCACCAAGTCGACGCCGATGGGGTCGCTGGACAACCCGTTCAACCCGATCTCGCTGGCCATCGGCGCCGAGGCCTCGTTCGTGGCCCGCACCCTGGACTCCGACCGCAAGCACCTGCAGGGCGTGCTGCGGGAGGCGGCGGCGCACCAGGGCACCGCACTGGTGCAGGTCTACCAGAACTGCAACATCTTCAACGACGGCGCGTTCGACCTGCTCAAGGACAACGACACCCGCGACGACTGGACGATCCGGCTCGAGCACGGTTCGCCCATCCGGTTCGGGGCCGACGGGTCCACGGCCGTGATCCGGGACGGCGGCTCGTTGCAGGTCGCCGACGACGTCCCCGAGGGCGACCCGCGGGTGGTCGTGCACGACGCGCACGCCGACGACCCGTCGTACGCGTTCGCGCTGTCCCGGCTGTCCGGGACCGACCTGCGCTACACGCCGATGGGGGTGTTCCGCTCGGTCGAGCGGCCGACGTACGACCGGATGCTCAACGACCAGGTGGACCAGGCCCGGTCCGGTGGCGAGGCCGACCTGGCCGGCCTGCTGGCGGGCAACGACACCTGGACGGTCTACTGACGGACCGGCCCGGCCCCGGACAGGGCCGGGCCGCCCGCCATCCGGGCCGCGTCGGTACGGTCCTCGCCGTGAGTGGGCTGAGCGCGGTCGAGGCGCGGCTGGTGGGGGCGGCCGGTGCGGGTGACGAGCTCGACCTGCGTGGCACCGAGGACCGGGAGATCCGGGCCGCGGTGCTCCGGGACGTGCTGGTCGGCCCGGTGGACCCGCGCGGGCTCCGGCTGCGCGGGGCGACCGTGGTCGGCCGGCTCGACCTGGACGGCCTGCGGATCCCGTGCCGGGTGCGCCTGAAGGACTGCGTGCTGGCCGACGGGATCTGGCTGCGCGGCGGGCAGCTGCCGATGCTGCAGCTGTCCGGCTCGACGGTGGGGCGGCTGCTCGCCGACGACCTGGTGGTCGACGGGTCGATGCTGCTGCGCCGGGTCGTCGGGACCGGCCTGGTCGGCCTGGCCGGGGCCCGGGTCAGCGGCCGGCTCGACCTGACCTCGGTCCGGCTCGACTCCGAGGGCATCGCCCTGCTGGCCGACCGGGTGGTCGTCGGCGGCGACCTCCTGCTGGACGACGCCGAGGTGGCCGGCCGGTCCCCGGCGGGCGCGCTGCAGCTCGGCGGGGCCCGGGTCGCCGGCCGGCTCTCGGCCCGGCGGCTGCGGGTCACCAACCGGGCCGGCCCGGCCCTGGCCGCGGCCAACCTGCAGGTCACCGACACCCTCGACCTGTCCCGGGGCAGCGTCCTGCACGGCGCCGGCAAGGACGGGGCGGTCCGGCTGGTCGGGGCCCGGATCGGGTCGCTCTCGCTGGGCGGGGCCGAGCTGGCCAACCCGGACGGCTGGGCGCTGGCCGCGCACTACCTGGACGTGTCCGGCACGGTCTACCTGGACCGCGTCCGGGCCACCGGCGGGCTGCGGCTGTCCGGCGGCCGGATCGGCGGCCAGCTCACCCTGGAGGCGGCCGTCGTGGACGGCGGGGCGGACCCGGCGCTGGCCGGCACCCGGCTGCACGTGGCCCAGGCCGTCGTGCTGGACGAGGCCGTGCTCAGCTCGGCCGGGGACCGCCCGACGGTCGACCTGCGCTCGGCCCGGATCGCCGGCGACCTGGAGCTGCGCCGGACCCGGATCGCCCACCCCAGCGGCACCGCGCTGCGGCTGAACACCGCCGTCGTCGACGGCCGGGCGATCCTGTCCGAGGCCGAGATCGAATCCGGCGCGCTGGACCTGCGCGACTCCACCGTCGGCACCCTGTACGACGACCCGGCCCGGGTCCGCGGCGAGGTGGAGGCCAACGGGCTGGTCTACCGCGGCCTGCCCGGCCACCCCGGGGTCACGCTGGGGCAGCGGCTGGCGTGGCTGGGGCGGATGCCGGCGTACGCGGCCCAGCCGTACCGGCAGCTGGCCGCCGCGTACCAGGCCGCCGGGCACGAGGACGACGCCCGCAAGGTCCTGGTCTCCCAGCAGCAGCGGCTGCACGGCGGGCTGACCGGCTGGACCAGCCTGCGGCACCGGCTGTTCGGCCTGTTCCTGCAGTACGGCTACCAGCCGCTGCGGGCCGTGGCCCTGCTGGCCGCGGTGCTGCTGGTGTCGATCGGGCTGTTCCTCGGGCTGGCCGGCGGGACCCGGACCGAGGCCGGGGCGGCCTGCCCGGCCGTGGACCGGGTCGGGCTGGCCATCGACGCCGCCATCCCGCTGGTCAAGACCGGCGCCGACGACCGCTGCAAGCTGGCCACCGGGACCGGCGCCGGGCAGGGGCTGGCGGCGGCCGGGTGGGTGCTGACGCTGCTCGGCTGGGGGTCGGCCACGCTGGTGGTGGCCGGCTACTCGGGGCTGGTCCGCCGCCGGTAGGGAATCGCCCCGGAACCGGCGCGGTTGCCGCAGGGATGGACGAGCAGCGGCAGGGCCTGGTCTCCGGTGTCGCGGCGTACTTCTGCTGGGGCCTGTTCCCGCTGTTCTTCCAGTTGCTGGAGCCGGCCGGGGCGCTGGAGGTGCTGTCCCAGCGGGTGGTCTGGTCGCTGGCCTTCGTCGCGGTGCTGCTGGGGCTGCGCCGCCGCTGGGGCTGGGTCCGGACGCTGGGCTGGCGGCGGTTCGGGCTGCTGCTGGTGGCGGCCGCGGTGATCTCGGTCAACTGGGGCCTGTTCATCTGGGGCGTCAACAACGGGCACGTGGTCGAGACCTCGCTCGGTTACTTCATCAACCCGCTGGTCACGGTGGCCCTGGGGACGGCGCTGCTGGGCGAGCGGATGCGCCGCGGGCAGTGGGCCGCGCTCGGGCTGGGCGCGCTGTCGGTGCTGGTGCTCGCCGTCGACTACGGCCGGCCGCCCTGGCTGGCGCTGGCGCTGGCCTTCAGCTTCGCCACGTACGGGCTGGTGAAGAAGCGGATCGGGATCCCGGCGGCGGAGAGCCTCGGGGTCGAGACGGCCGTGATCTCGGTGCCGGCCCTGGCGTACCTGGGCTGGCTGACCGCGACCGGCGGGTCGTCGTTCGGGGCGCACGGGGTCGGCCACGCGCTGCTGCTGATCGCGTCCGGCCCGATCACCGCGATCCCGCTGCTGTTCTTCGCCGCGGCCGCGTCCCGGCTGCCGCTGTCGACCGTGGGGCTGCTGCAATACCTGACGCCGAGCCTGCAGTTCGCCAGCGGCGTGCTGGTCTTCCACGAGCCGCTGCCGGCCGCCCGGCTGGCCGGGTTCGCGCTGGTGTGGCTGGCGCTGGTGGTGTTCACCGCGGAGAGCGTGCGGCACTCGCGGCGGGCCCGGCCGGCGGCCGCCGCCGGCCCGGCGGTGACCGGGGCCGCGGTCAGGACAGGGTGAGCGTCGACAGCGGCGTGCCGTCGGCGGTGATGACCTCGAGCCGGCCGATCCTGTCCCGGGTCACCGGCGCGAAGATCGTCATCTTGTACGTGTCGGTCGACCAGACCGGCCACGACCCCAGCCACTCCGGCTTGCCGCCGCCCTTGGGGATCAGCCGCAGCCGGTATTCGTGCGCGTCGCCGTCGACCGGCCCGGTGTAGCGGCAGGTCATCGCGATCTGGGTGCCGCCGGGCACGTCGGTCAGCGTCGCCTCGGCCGCGATCGGCAGCGGCGTGACCGCGGTGAAGGCCAGCGCGGTGTCCTGGACCACGGCCGGCGGCCGGGCCCGGTCCACGACGGTCTCGGTCACCACCGCGCTGCCGGCCGCCACCGCCAGCGCGGCCGCGATCCCGGCGAGCAGCGTGCGGCGGCGGCGGGAGGTGCGCTGCACCCCGGCCGCCCGCATCAGCGAGGGCAGGACCGACACCGGCGACCGCGGCTCGGGCTCGCCCTCCAGGGCGGCCGGCAGCTCGCCGGCCGGCAGCCGGGACAGCAGGCCGGGCAGCCCGGCGAACTCCCGCACCTCGGCCTGGCAGGCGGCGCAGCCGTCCAGGTGCTGCTCGAACGCGTGTCGCTCCTCCGGCGCCAGCGCGCCGAGGACGTACGGGCCGGCGTCGTATGTGAATCGGTCCGTCATGCCGTCACCCCCCTTTCCTCCAGCGCGAGCCGCAGCGCCCGCAGCGCGTAGTAGGTCCTGGACTTCACCGTGCCGGCGGGGATGCCGAGCCGCTGGGCGGCCTGGGCCACGCTGCACCCCCGGTAGTAGCACTCCAGCAGCACCTCCCGGTGCTGCTGGGTCAGCTGCCGCAGCGCGTCCGCGACCAGCCAGGACTGCACCGCGGCGTCGGCGTGGTCCGGGGTGGCCAGCTCCGGCACCTCGTCGGTGACCACCTCCGGCCGCACCTTGCGGGCCCGCCACTCGTCGATGAGCACGTTGCGCAGAGTGGTGAACAGCCACGGGCGCGGTGAGCCGCGCTCGGAGTCCATCACCTCCGGGTGCTTCCAGGCCCGCAGCAGCGTCTCCTGCACCGCGTCCTGGGCCCGGCCGGCGTCGCCGCCGGTCAGCCGCATCGCGTAACCCCACAGGGCCGGGGCGTGCTCGTCGTGCAGCAGCCGCAGCACCTGCTCGTCCGCGCTCACCGATTCCACCTCCCCGATCCCGACCCTAGCTACGGCCCGGCCGGGCGCTCGGTTCAGTGAACCG
>DATINN010000149.1:0-4764 GCA_035474175.1 Mycobacteriales bacterium
CCGGCAGGCCACCGGCGACGACCCCGGCGACCCGCGGTCCCTCGACCTGGCCCGGGTGCTGGCGGTCAACGCCGACGTGCTGGCGGCGTACGGGGACCCGGACCTGGCCGTGTCCTCGGCCGACCTGGCCGTGCGGCGCTCCCTGCAGCACGGCGGCGGGGACGAGGCGCACCTGCGCCGGGCGCTGGCCGTGGCGGTGGCCGTGCACGCCGCGCACGGGCGGCACGACCTGGCCGACCAGGCCGCGACCGTGACCCGGCGGCTGGGTCCGGCCCCGGCGGGCCTGCCGACCGTGCTGGCGCTGCGGCAGGGGACGCCGCGGCCGCCGGCGCTCGCGGTGACGGTGGCGACCGCGCTGGACGCGGCCCGGCAGCGGCTGGGGCGGCAGCCGCCGCGGATCGGGGACCGGGCGGTGGTGCGGCCGGCCGTGGACGTGGAGCTGGTGGTGCCGCTGGACCGGGTGCTGGTGCCGCTCGGCCCCGGGAGCCGGTCGGCGGACGCGGCCACGCGGCTCGGCGGGACGCTGGCCCGGACGGCGGCCGAGCTGCTGCCGCTGGACCTGGCCCGCGGCGCCCGGCTCGGGCTGGAGGCGCACGCGCTGCTGGCCGGGGCGTCCCGGCTGGAGTCGGAGGCGCTGCGCTACCAGCTGCCGTCGCTGGGGCCGGTGTGGGCGGCGGTGCTGCTGGTGTGCTCGCGGCAGGCCGAGGCGGACGGCGATCCGGAGCTGGCGATGGACCTGGCCGCGTGGGCGGGCGGGGTCGCCGAGCAGCTGTTCCCGGCCACGCTGGTGGACCGGGAGGCCCGCACGGTGGCGGTCGACGTGCTCGACCACCACGGGCGGTTGCTGGCGCTGCACGGCGAGCCCGACCGGGCCCGCGACGCCACCCTGGCCGCCGCCCGCCTCCGCGCGATGTCCTGAGCGGGCCGGCCCGCCCTGCGCGCCCGGACCCGGCCGCCCGGGTACGCGGTCCCGGCAGCACAGCGCGAGCCCTGCGACGCGCCGCCGGGAGGAGCGCGGCGGGCGGGGAGCGACGCCGGCTACACCGCGGCGTCGACGGCGGTGCTCACGCTGGCGAGGGTGGGGTTCTGGACGGGATGCCCGCCGACGAGCACCGTCGGCGGCGACAGGATCCCGCCCCGGGACGCGTCGTCGGAGATCTCGCCCACGAACGCGACGTGCTTCTTCGTCGCGATGCACTGCGTGAACGCGGTCTGCGCGTCCCCGGTGATCCCCGCCTGCGGACCGAGCAGCGTGAGCTGGTCGTCCGTGGGCCCGGGCGTGCCGGCCGCGGGCGGCGCCGCGTACAGCAGGTCGTGGTATTCCTGGAACCGCCCGGCGTCGGCGGCGCAGTAGAGCGCGGCCGCGGCCCGGGTCGAATACTTCGTGCTGGACTGGTTGTCGAGGTAGGACACCTCGTAGTACTTCACCCGCGCCGTGCTGGACCTGATCCAGGTCTGCAGCTGGCTCGCGGCCTGCCGCTCGAACGCCGCGCAGGTCGCGCAGGCCGGGTCCTCGTAGATCTCGATCGTGGTCCGGGCCCCGGACCGGCCGAACTGGACGCCGTCCCGGGCCGAGAACGCCTGCGGCGCCGGTGCCGCCGGCCCGGACGCCCGCGCGGCCTGGATGCCGATGCCGGCCGCGGTGGCGACCACCAGCACGACCCCGGCCAGCACGCCGGCCGCCCGCACCCGGCGGCTCGCGGCGGCGGCCCGCTGCTGCTCCAGCTCGGCCTGCCGGCGGCGCGCCTCGGCCGTCCGCCGCGGCCCGACCCGCGTCTCCGGCACCCGGACCCGGCGCCGGACCACGTCGTCCAGGGCCCACAGCGTCCGCGGCCACAGCGCCAGCACGACCGCCGCCACCAGCCCCACGGCGGCGATCGCGGCCCCGGTCGACACCTCCGCGACCACGGCCCCGATCAGGAACAGCACCAGCAGCACGGCCGACACCAGTGCCGTGATCCGGACGGCCAGCCCGATCAGCAGCAGCACGGCCAGCGCCAGGGCCAGGAACGGCAGCCCGTACCCGACGCCGCGCTCGAGCCCGTCCGGCAGCAGCTCGTACCCGCGCACCGAGCGCACGGTCGCGGCCGGGTCGCCGATCGTCCGCACCGCCGTGTACGCCCAGAGCGCGGCCAGCACGGCCCGCAGCACGGTCCGCCCGGCGGCCATCCCTGCGGTCATTCCTGCGGTCATTCCTGCGGTCATTCCTGCGGTCATGCCTGCGCCACCAGCGGCAGGTCGTGGCTCAGGTCGGCCGGGCTGCTGCCGGCCACGTACGCGACCCGCGCGTAGTCGTCCGGCCCGTACAGCAGCTCCTCGGCGGAGTGGGTCTGGCCGCCGTCGCTGGCCACCTCGACCTTGGCCGCCGCCTGCGCCGCCTCCACCTGCGCCTGCGTCCCGGTCAGCCCGACGAACTTCACCGGCAGGTCGGCGTCGAAATTGCGCAGCCAGGCCGCGACGACCGGCCCGGTGTCGCGGGCCGGGTCGGTGGTGACGAAGACGACCCGCACCTTCTCCCGCAGCGCCGCCGGCACGCCCTTCAGCGCGATCGCGGCGTCGGCCATGGTGGTCGGGCAGACGTCCGGGCAGTGCGTGTAGCCGAAGTAGAGCAGGGTCGGCACGCCCCGGGTCCGGGCCGCGAAGTCGTACGGCTTGCCCGCGGTGTCGGTCAGCGTGAACGTCGGCCGCGGCTGGGCCGGCTGCAGCTGCAACCCCCGGTACGTCCCCGCGGGCGTCGGCGCGGCCGAGATGGCCGGCGCCGCCTCCGAGGAGGACGTGCACCCGGTCAGGGCGACGAGACCGAACAAGGCAGCGGCGAGCGCCTTCCTCACGATGTGGCTCCTCCTGGGGCCGGCTCGGTGATCCCGATGACCGGCACGTCGATCAGCACCTGCCCGGCCTTGTCGAAGCGCAGCAGCAGGCTCACGGTGTCCCCGGCCTTGAGCGTGCCGGTGAGCTTGTCCAGCATGATGTGGCCCTTGGCCGGGCTGAGGCTGGCCACCGACTTCGCCGGCACCGCCAGCGGCGTCCCCGGCGCGACCTGCCCGGCCACCATCGCGGCCGAGTCGGCGTGCACGGTGGTGGTCGTCGCGGCCCCGCAGTATGCCGAGCTGAGCCGGTCCGGGGTGCTGCCGTCGTTGCGCACGCTCAGGTAGGCCGCGGCCACGTCCGGCGACGCCGGCTGCCGGATGTAGGCGGCGTAGACGGTCAGGTCCCCGACGGTCGTGCCGGTCACGGGAGGCGCGGCGGCACCGGTCCCACCGGCCTCCGAGCCGGCTGCGGACCCGGCCTGGTCCCGGGCGCCGACCACGAGCCCGCCGACGCCGAGCAGCCCGGCCAGCAGGGCGGCCAGGAAGCCCGCGGGCACGCGCGATCCCCGGCGCGGCCGGGGATCGGCCGGCGCCGGGGCCGGGTCGTCGGGCGTGGCGCTCACTGCGCTCCGGGGGACGGGGAGACGGTCTCGCGGTTCCCGTCCACGGTAGTCCGCCGTCTCCGCCCGCCCGCGGCCAGCAGGCCGGCCGCGGCAAGCAGCACGGCGGGCGGTCTCGGGGCAGGGCGGAGCACGACGTGTCCTTCCGGGACGGGTGGAGCGGGCAGGGCTAGTTGGAGACGGTGAAGTCGACCTGCGCCACGTCGCGGTCGAACTCGGACATCTGCACCCGCACGACCAGCTCCCAGTTGCCGGGTTTCGGCAGGGCCGCCCCGGTGGTCGAGTATTGCCCGGTGCCGGTGCGGGCGATCGACACGTTGAGCGGGCCGTACTGCTGGGCCGGCAGGGCCAGGCTCGCGGTGACCGCCTTGGCGTCGACGGCCTTGCCCTGGGGGTCGAACACGGAGATCGAGATCGTGTTGGAGCCGACCTTGACCGGGGTGATCTTCACCGTCGCCGTGCCGCCGGAGGCGAGCTGGACGGTCTTGTCGACCGGCTTGACGTACGTGGTCCGGGCCGGGGCCTGCGAGACCAGCACCGCGGCCAGCGCCAGCACCGCGACGCCGAGCAGCAGCTCGATCCCGACCGAGGTCCGCAGCCGGCGGACCATCCGCTTGTCCCCGTCGAGCTGCTCGGCCTCGGCCGTGCCGATCGTGGCGACCGACCCGTCCTCCTCCTTGACCGACAGGGCGTGCACGACCGGCGTCACGTAGCGCCGGTTGACGGCCTGCCGGCTCCCGTACGCCACCGCGACGATGAGCAGGAAGCCGACCAGCTTGGCCACCAGGATCTGCCCGTACGACGTGCTCCACAGGGCCGGGATCGGCCAGATCTCGCGCCAGGCCTGGTAGGTGCCGGTGACCGTGAGCACGGCCACGCAGCCCAGCGCCAGCTTCGAGAACCGCGGCAGCGCCTCGGCCAGCTCGCCGGTGCGCCGGCGCGGCAGCAGGCAGCCGGCCAGCATGACCAGCCCGCCGAGCCAGACGCTGGCCGCGGCCAGGTGGGTGGTGTCCGACAGCAGCGCCAGCGTGGGGGCGGTGCCGGCGGCCGCGTGCCCGACCCCGCCGTACGTCGCGAGCACGCCGAGGCCGCAGATCGCGGCCAGGTCCTCGTCCCGGGCCCGGGCCTTCTCCGCGGTCCGCTCCGGCTCGCGCAGGATCCGGACGGTCAGCACGGCCAGCGCGGCCAGCAGCACCAGCCGCCCGCACAGCATCCGCCCGTACGTCGTGGCCAGGGTGGTCTTGAGCAGGCCGGTGTTGAGCACGTCGAGCATGCCGGTGCCGGCCGCGTACGGCCCCTGGAGGATGAGGCCGAGCAGCGCACCGGCGGTGGTG
>DATINN010000150.1:0-3731 GCA_035474175.1 Mycobacteriales bacterium
ACCGGGCTGGCCCGGCAGGCGGTCGACGGGGTGCTGGAGACCGGCGCCGACGTCGACGCCGTGGTGGCCGAGCGCGGGCTGGTCCGGGTGTCCGATGTGGACGCGCTGGGCGCGGCCGTGGACGCGGCGATCGCGGCCCAGCCGGACGTGGCCGAGAAGATCCGCGGCGGCAAGGTCGCGGCGGCCGGCGCGCTGGTCGGCGCGGTCATGAAGGCGACCCGCGGGCAGGCCGACGCGGCCAAGGTCCGCGAGCTGATCCTGCAGCGCCTGAGCTAACGAAGGGCACGTACCGACGTCGGCGCGAGGGTCTGTGCGAGGCTGCGGCATGCGCAAGTACGTCATCATGGGAGTGCAGGGCAGCGGCAAGGGCACCCAGGCCCTCCGGCTGTCCGCGCGCTACGACCTGGTCCACATCAGCGTCGGGGACATCTTCCGCTGGAACGTGCAGGCGCACACCAAGCTGGCCGCCCAGGTGCGGCGGACGGTGGCGTCGGGCCGGCTGGTGGACGACGACCTCGTCGAGGCGGTCGTGCGGGAGCGGCTGGACCGGCACGACTGGAACTACGGCTTCGTCGTCGACGGCTTCCCCCGCAACGGCCCGCAGGCGGAGTTCTTCCTGGAGAGCTACGACATCGACGGCGTGATCCACCTGGACCTGCCCGACTCCGAGGTCCGCCGGCGCGTTCTGAACCGCCGGGTGTGCTCCCGCTGCGGGCTGGACTACAACCTGATCGCGTCCCGTCCGGCCGTCGAGGACGTGTGCGACGTGTGCGGCGGCACGCTGGTGGCCCGGGAGGACGACACCCCCGAGGCGCTGGAGGCGCGGATCCGGGACTACCACGAGAAGACCGGGCCGGTGCTCGACCTCTTCCGCCGCAAGGAGTACGTCGTGACCGTCGACGCGACCCGGTCACCGGACGAGGTCTTCCAGGACATCACCCACCAGCTCGGGCTGCCTGGCTGACCGCCCGCCCTACACGGTCAGCCGCAGGATGCGGTCGTCGTCGCCGGTCGGGTCACCGCGGCCGTCCCGGTTGGACGTGAGGATCCAGACCGAGCCGTCCGGCGCGACCTGCGCCGCCCGCAACCGGCCGTACTCGCCCTGCAGCGCGGCCGTCGGCGTGCCGGTGCGGTCGCCCTGCAGCGGCACCCGCCAGAGCCGCTCGCCCCGCAGCGTGGCCACGTAGAGGGTGGAGCCGGCGATGGTGACGCCGCTGGGGGAGGCGTCCGAGGTCGGCCAGGTCACCAGCGGGGCCTGGAACCGGGAGTCGTCGGACGCGCCCTCGACCGTGGGCCAGCCGTAGTCCTTGCCCGCCTGGATCAGGTTGATCTCGTCGAACCGGTTCTGCCCGAACTCGCTCGCCCACAGCCGCCCGGCCGAGTCGAAGGCCAGCCCCTGCACGTTGCGGTGCCCGTACGTCCAGACCAGGTTGCCGAACGGGTTGCCCGGCGCCGGCTTGCCGTCCGTGGTCATCCGCAGGATCTTGCCGCCGAGCGAGTCCTTGTCCTGGGACCGGCCGCTGGAGGAGGCGTCGCCGGTGCCGGCGTAGAGGTAGCCGTCCGGGCCGAACACGAGCCGGCCGCCGTTGTGGATCCCGGACCGCGGGATGCCGGTGACGATCGGCTGCGGTGCCTGGCCGAGCCGCAGCCGGGCGATCCGGTTGTCGTCGCGGGTCGAGTAGTAGACGAACACGGTCTGGTCGGTCGCGTACTTCGGCGACAGCGCGATGCCGAGCAGCCCGCCCTCGCCGTCACCGTCCACCTCGGACAGTCGCTGCACCTCGGCCGGGGTGCCGCCGCGGGCCGGCACCCGCAGGATCCGGGCCGAGTCCCGCTCGGTCACCAGCGCGTCCCCGCCGGGCAGGAACGCGATCCCCCACGGCGCCTCCAGGCCGGTCACGAGCACGCTCACCTGCCCGGCCGGCGCGGACCCGGTCGACGCGGTCGGTGCGGTCGATGCCGCGCTGGAGGACGGCCCGGCCGACGGCGGCGCCGCCCCGGACGCCGGCTGGTCCGACGAGCACGCGGTCAGCCCGGCCGCGCTCAGCGCCGCCACGAACACCGCCACCCCGCGGCCCTTCCCGCGCACCGCCGCGAACGGCGTCACCCCCGCCTTCGCCGCTCCCGCCTTCGGGGCCCCCGCCTTCGGCGCCTCCGTCTTCGCCGCTCCCGTCTTCGAGGCCCCCGCCTTCGGCGCCTCCGCCTTCGGCAGCGCCCGCCCCAGACGACGGCTGCGGCTGGTCGGGATGTGCGGAGTCACCGGGCGCACCTCACGCGGGGGAGTTGGTCGAGCCGGTGGGAGGGAGGATCCGGATCACGCGGTCGTCCTGCGGGGTCGGCTTGCCGGCGCCGTCCTTGTTGGACGTGGTCATCCACAGCGCCCCGTCCGACCCGGCCACCACCGTGCGCAGCCGCCCGTACGCGCCGATCAGGAAGCTGGTCGGCCCGTCGGCGCGACCCGACCCGTCGAGCGGGAACGCGTACACGCGCTTGCCGGTGGTGGAGGTGACGAACAGCCCGCGCTCGATCACCGCGCACCCGCTCAGCCCGCCGGCCGCGGCCGGCACCGTCCGGTCGGCCCCGGCCGCGCCGGCCCGGGTCCCGCCCGGGTAGCCGTAGTCCCGGCCGCGCTCGACGTGGTTGACCTCGTCCAGCGTCCCGGACGCGGGCTCGGTCGTGTAGACCTGGTCGGCGCCGTTGAGGCAGAGCCCGGCGATCGCGCCGTGCCCGATCGAGTAGATCGGCGAGGCCGGGTCCGGGTTCTGCGGGGCCGGCCGGCCGAACGTGGTCACCCGCAGCACCTTGCCGGCCAGGCTCTGCCGGGACGCCGACAGGGCCGGCTTGCCGGTGTCGCCGGTGCCGACGTAGAGGTATCCGTCCGTGCCGAACGCGATCCGCCCGCCGTTGCCGGTGCGCCCCTTGGGCAGCCCGGTGAGCACCGGGGTGACCGCCCCGGTGAGCGCGAACCGCACCACCCGGTTGTCGGTCTTCGTCGTCAGGTAGGCGTAGACGAGGCCGTCCTGCGGGAAGGTCGGCGACAGCGCCAGCCCGAGCAGGCCGCCGTCGCCGGTCGCGTCCAGGCCGGTGATGGTCCGGACCGGCCTCACCGGCGCCCGCTGCGGCTGCACGACCACCAGCCGCCCGGACTTCCGCTCGCCGACCAGCGCGGTGCCGTCGGGCAGCGTCGCCAGCCCCCAGGGCAGGGTCAGCCCGGTCGCGACGACGTTGGGGTCGTCGGCGGTGCCGATCTCGGGACCGCCGGGCGCGCCCGGCGGCCCGGGTGTGGGCGCGGCCTCGGTCTGGTCGGGCTGGGGCAGGTCGGCCGGCGGCGGGCCCTCCGGCTGCGGCACCCAGGTCGGGTCCGGGCGCAGCGCGTCGGCGGCGGCGCTGCAGCCGGACAGCAGCGCCAGCGCGACCACCACCGCCAGCGCACGCCAGAACCGCCTCATGCTCCCAGTCTCCCCGGCCCGCTGTGTGCTACCGGTGAACCCACCCCCGGCCGGCCGCCCGGCGCGGCCGCTCAGCCGCGCACCGGCGCCGGCCGGCCCGCCAGCCACCGCGTCAGCGCGTCCGCCGCCATCGGCTCGGCCAGCAGGAACCCCTGCGCGTGGTCGCAGCCGAGCTGGTCCACCAGCGCCAGCGTGTCCGCGGTCTCCACGCCCTTGGCCACCACCTGCATCTGCAGGGCGTGCGCCATCAGCACGGTGTGCCGGACGATGGCCCGGGCCCGG
>DATINN010000151.1:0-11908 GCA_035474175.1 Mycobacteriales bacterium
GCCGTCGCCAGGAGCGGCGAGCTCATGACCGCGCGCATGGACGCCTCTCCTTCCGGGCCGGTCACCGGTAAGGATGCGCAATCATGGCCGTACCCGGCAACACGATCGGCCCAGATCGCCTGTCCCGAAACCTGTCCGGACAGGCGTGATCACACGGAGTGATCGCCGCGGCCCGTCAGGGGCCGGTGGCGCGGAGGAGGGTGCGCAGGTCGACGGTCTCGGCCATCTTCCGGTAGCCGACGTCACCGGGGTGCAGGTGATCGCCGCTGTCGTACCGGGGCAGCATCCGGTCCGGCCGGGCCGGGTCGCGCAGCGCCCGGTCGAAGTCGAAGACCGCGTCGAAGGCCCCGCTGGTACGGATCCAGTGGTTGAGCCGCTGCCGCTGCCGCTCCCCGGCCGCGGTGCCGTAGTCCCCGCCGTACTGGCCGTTGGAGCCGCCGAACGGGACCAGGGTGGCGCCGAAGACCGGCAGGCCGGCCGCGTGGGCCTGGGCGATGATCTGCTGGTCGGCCTGGATGAGGTCGGACGCCCGGGCCGAGAAGGCGCCGATGTCGTTGATCCCCTCCAGCAGGATGACCGACCGGGCGCCGGCCTGGGTGAGCACGTCGCGGGCGAGCCGGGCCGGTGCCGGCGGCCCGAAGACCACGCCGAAGGGCAGGTCGGTGCGGAAGGTCAGCAGGGCGTTGCCGGAGATGCCGGCGTTGGAGACCGACAGCGTGCGGCCGGGCAGCGCCTGCAGCCGGCGGGCCAGGAAGTCGGGGTAGCGCCGGTCGGCGTTGTTGGTGGACAGGAACCCGTCGGTGATGGAGTCGCCGAGGGTGACGACCGTGCCCGCGACCCGGGGCGAGGCGTGCACGTCGACGCCGTCGGCGAACATCCAGCAGCTGATCGTGGTGCCGAAGCCGGCCGCGCCGGGCGCGGCCGCCCGGTTGCCGGCGGCCAGGAAGTTGTCCTGCTGGGCGTCCCAGTGCTGGGTCGCCGGCCCGGTCGCCTGCGGCAGGTAGACGCTGACGGCCAGCTTCTGCAGCGCCCGCACGCGCAGCGGGACCGGGTCGCTGAGCGCCTCGCCGCCGGCGGCGATGAGGACCGACGACCGGCCGGCGAAGCGCACCGGCCGGCTCGACCCCGGCACGGTCGCGGCGCCGGACCCGGCCAGGGCGACCGACGCCGAGCCGACCTGCAGCGGCCGGGTGCCGAAGGCGTTGGTGAGGCGGACCCGGACGCGGTCCCCGCCCGCGCTGAGGAACACGATGTTGCGCACGGTCTGGTCGGCCAGGCCCTTGTCGGCCGGGCAGGACGCGCCCTCGATGGTGCCGCCGCCGACCGGGCTGCCCTGCCAGGCGCTGACCCAGTGGGCCGCCGGGTCGTGCTGGGAGGCGCGGACGGGGGACGGACCGGACGCCGTCGCCGGCACCGCGGTCAGGACCGCCGCCGCAGCCGCCAGTGCGAGTCCCGTGGACAGCCTCGTCCTGCTCATCCCAGCCACCGCCGTCTCTGCGAAACGCGACATCCGGACACGGATCACCCACGCTATTTCCGGATCGGCGGGAGCGTCAAGCGCTCCGGGAGCCGGATCTGTCCACAGTGGAGCTTGGTGCCGCCGTTGACAGCGCCCGCGGTCGGGACGATTCTCACGGCGGACCCCGGCGTTGCCGTCCGCCCGCCGTGGGCGGCAGGAATGCGCCGAGGATGTGAGGTCCTCGTGATCTGGTCGCCGGTGGCCGGCATGGGCACCGGCATCCCGGCCGGCCCGGGCACCGGCATCCCGGCCCCGGCGGCGGGGGTGCGGTGAGCGCACCCGGTGCGCCGCCGGGCAGCGATGTCCTTCCCGGCACGGCCCGCATCGGTGGCCTGCGGCGGCGGCCCAGCGGCGCGCCGCCACCCCTGCCCCGCAGCCTCGGCCGCAGCGGGTGGATCTGGCTGGCCCTGACCGCGCTGCTGCCGGCCGCGCTCCTGTGGCTGTCGCCGGGCGCCCAGCCCCGGCCGATGGCCCACGCCGAGACGGCGATCCTCCGGTGGTTCGCGGCGCTGCGGTCGGACTGGCTCACCCCGGTCATGCGGGTCCTCGGCACGTTCGGCACGGCCTGGTCGGTGACGATCCTCGGCTGGGGCCTGGTCGCGGCGCTGATCCTGTTCAAGCGCTGGCGGCACCTGGTGACGTTCCTGGTCTACCTGTCGGTCCTGGGCGGGGTGGGCGTCGGGGTCACGCTGCTCACGAAGCGGCCGCGGCCGTACGGCGTCACGATCATCGGCGACTGGGTCGGCTTCTCCTTCCCGTCCTTCCCGGTCACGATCCTGGCCGCGTGCCTGATGGGGATCGCGTACTCGATGGTCGTCCCGGGGCGGCTGCGGGCCTGGACGAAGCTCGGCATCGGCGTGCTGCTGGCGGTGGTGTCCTTCGCCCGGCTGTACCTCGGCGTGGACCACCCCTCGGACATCGTCTGGGCCGTCGTGCTCGGGGTCGCCGTCCCGCTGGCCGCCTTCCGGTGGTTCACGCCGAACGAGGCCTTCCCGGTCACGTACCGGCGGGCCAAGACGGCCCACCTCGACGTCAGCGGGCCGCGGGGCGAGGCGATCCGGCAGGGGGTCGGCGAGCAGCTCGGCCTCACCGTCCTGGACATCACGCCGATCGGGCTGGAGGCGTCCGGCGGCTCGACCCCGCTGCGCCTGCACGTCGCCGGCGAGCCCGACCTCCACGTCTTCGCCAAGCTCTACGCCAAGAACCACGTCCGGGCCGACCGCTGGTACAAGCTCGGCCGCAAGATCCTGTACGGGGCGCTGGAGGACGAGACCTCGTTCCCCAACGTCCGGCGGTTCGTCCAGTACGAGGACTACACCCTCCGGCTCATGCAGGACCTCACGCTCCCGGTCCCGGCCTCGTACGGGATCGTGGAGATCACCCCGGAGCGCGAGTACCTCATCGTCATGGAGTTCTTCGACGGCGCGGTCGAGATCAGCGAGGCGGCGGTCGACGACGGGATCATCGACGAGGGCCTGCGGCTGATCCGCAAGCTCTGGGACGGGGGGCTCGCCCACCGCGACATCAAGCCCGGCAACCTCATGGTCCGCGACGGCCGGGTGCTGCTCGTCGACGCGTTCTTCGTCCAGGTCCGGCCGTCGCCGTGGCGGCAGGCCGTCGACCTGGGCAACATGATGCTCGTCCTGGCCCTGGGCTCCGACGCCGAGCGGGTGTACGCCCACGCGCTGCGGTACTTCACGCCGGCCGAGATCGCCGAGGCGTTCGCGGCCACGCGGGGCGTCGCCAGCCCGACCCAGCTGCGGGCGGTGATGAAGCGGGACGGCCGCGACCTGCTGACCCAGTTCCGCCGGCTGGCGCCCGAGCACGCCCCGATCGGCATCCAGCGCTGGAGCGTGCGGCGGGTCGGGCTGGGGATCGGGGTGCTGGCCCTGGTGCTGCTGGCGGCCCAGTTCACCGTCGGCGTGCTGACCCCGTTCCGCGGCGTCGACGTGCCGGACCCGCCCGCGTGCAGGCCGCAACCGGGCACGGTGCTGGTGGCGCAGGCCGTGCCGGCCGCCACCACGCTGCCCTGCGTCGTCGGCCTGCCCACCGGGTGGAGCTCCGAGGGCGCGATCGTGCGCGACGGGGAGGCGCGGTTCTCGCTGGACGCGGGCCGGGCCGGGGACCCGGTCGTGGCGGTGTGGCTGACCGCGACCTGCGACACCTCGGCGGCCCGGCCGGTCCCCACCGACGAGGCCGGGGTGCAGCGGTTCGAGGACGACGGCAGCGGGTCCCGGCCCCGCCGCTTCTACCGGTTCCCCGGCGGGTGCATCACGTACGAGTTCTCCGCGGCCACCCGGACCGACCGCACGCTGCTGGCCCAGGCCGACTCGGCACTCGCCGTCGTGGGCCGGGAGCAGGTCGCCGCGTACGTGCGGGACCAGACCGGGCTGTCGCTGTGCGGCGCCGGCGCCGGCTGCCCGGGGGACTGAGCCGTGCTCCGCCGGGTGCCCGCCGACGGGCCCGCCGCGATGCCCGCCGACGGGCCCGCCGCGGTGGTCGCCGACGGGCCCGCCGCGGTGGCCGTGGACGTGCCGGCCGCGGTGGCCGTGGACGTGCCGGCCGCCTTGGCCGCGGACGTGGTCGCCGCGGTGGTCGCGCTCGCGGCCGGCGCCGTGGTCACCGTGCTGGTGCACGTGCCGCGCACCCGGGCGCTGGTCCAGCAGGTCGACGACGGGTGGTACCACCTGGTTCAGCGCACCAACTCCGGGCCGCGCGAGGCCACCTCCCGGTTCCTGGACGTCGCGTTCGGCACGACGGTCGACTGGACCGTCCGGGTCGCGGTCACCGCGCAGCTCCTGCGTACCCGGCGGTGGGCGGCCCTGGCGGGCTGGGCGGCGACGGTCGCGCTGGGCGAGGTCTCGGTCGGGCCGCTGAAGTCCGCGGTGGACCGGGCCCGGCCGGGCGCGCCGATGACCCGCACGACGATGGCGTCGTACCCGTCCGGGCATGCTCTGGCCGCCGCGACGACCGCGCCCGGCGTCGTGATCGCGCTGCTGCCGCCGGGGCCGCAGCAGCGGCGCCTGGTCGCGGTGGCCGTCCCGGTCGCGGGCGCCGTCGCGCTCAGCCGCACGTTCCTCAACGCGCACTGGCTGTCGGACGTGGTCGGCGGGTTCGCGCTCGGCACCGGCTACGCGCTCGGCGCCCCGCGCCTGGTCCAGGCCCTGCGCCGGCCCGGCCCACCCACCGCCTGACCGGGTCCGTTGCCTGACCGGGCCCGCCGGCTGACCGGGCCCGCCGGCTGACCGGGCCCGCTGCCTGACCGGGCCCGGCGCCTGACCGGGCCCGGCGGGGAAGCCGGGGATCAGGCGGTGGAGCGGGTCAGGTCGTCCTCGCAGCGGACCCGGCCGAGCAGCAGGGCCGTCCGGGCCTCGCCCTGCCGGTGACCGGTGGCGCGGTGCAGCTCCAGGGCCCGGCGGCCGTGCCGGAGCGCGGCGTCGGCGTCCCCGCCGGCCAGGTGGGCGTCCAGCAGGATGGTCAGGGCCTGGGCCGCGACCACCCGGAAGCCCTCGTCGGCCGCGCCGGCGGCGGCGTGCTCGGCAAAGGCGACGGCGCGGTCGAGGTGCCCGAGGCCCAGGTGGGCGGCGGCGAGGCCGGCCAGCGCGACCAGCTCGGGATAGCGGGTGCCGGTCTCCCGGGCGAGGTCCAGGGCCTGCTCGTGGTCGGCCCGGGCCGCGGCGTGCCGGCCGAGCCGGTGGTGCACCGCGCCGCGGGTGTTCAGCGCGTTGGCCTGGACCGGGCGGTGACCGGTCCGGACGGCCAGCTCGACCGCCCGGGCCGCCGCCTCGAGCGCGCCGGCGTACTGGCCCAGGTCCAGCCGGACGGCGGCCAGGATGCGCGTCGACTCGGCCTCGGCCCCCCGGTCGCCGACCTCCCGGTTGAGGGTGAGGGCCTCGGTCAGGCAGTCGCGGGCGGCGTCCAGATTCCCCAGCAGGTGGTACGCCTCGGCCAGGTTGGCCAGGTTGACGGCCTCGTTCTGGCGGGAGCCGAGCTCCCGGTGCAGGGCCAGCGCCCGGGCGTGGGCGTCCGCGGCCCGGTCCAGCTCGCCCTGCAGCCACCAGACCAGGCCCAGGTTGCCGAGCGTCGCGGCCGCGCCGGCGGTGCGGCCGGTGCGGGTCGCCAGCTCCAGACCCTGCTGCCACACCGCGGCCGCGGCCGGCAGCCGGCCGAGCCAGAAGTGGGCCGTGCCGAGGTTGGTCAGCAGCACCGACTCGCCGTCGTGCCAGCCCCCCTCGCGGGCCAGCGCGGTGGCCCGGGAGTAGTGCTCGATCGCGACCTCGTACCGGCCCTGCAGCCGGTGCAGGTCGGCCCGGCACAGCTCGGCGGCGGACTCGCCCGCGGCGTCGCCGGCGGCTCGGGCGGCGGTCAGGCCGGCCTCGGTGACGGCGAGCCACTCGGCCGTGGCCATCCGCCGCCACAGGTAGCCGCGCAGCGAGTCGGCCAGCAGCCACGCCACCGGGCGGGTCGCCGGCTGCCCCGCGGCCAGCCCCGCCGCCGCGACCAGGCCCGGCAGCTCCCGGTCGAGCCAGCCCAGCGCGGCGGCGTCGTCGCCGAACGGCTCGCCCGGCGGCCCGGGCACCGGCAGCCGCCGCTTCTCCGGGTAGAGCCGCCCGGCGGCCGCGTCGGTGCCGGCCAGGCACCAGTCGAGCAGCCGGCGGGTCGCCGCGGCCCGCTCGGCCGGGCTCTCCTGCTGCTCGGCCCGCTCGGCCGCGTACAGCTGGAGCAGGTCGTGGAAGGCGTACCGGCCCGGCGCCGGCCGGGTCAGCAGGCTGGCGTCGGCGAGCAGGGCCAGCGTGGCCGCCGCCGCCGGGACCGCGGTGCCGGCCGTCGCCGCCGCCAGCTCGGCGCCGAAGTCCGGTCCGGGGACGAGGCCGAGGAGCCGGAACAGCCGGGCCGCGTCCGCCGGCAGGGCCGCGTACGACAGGTCGAACGCGACCCGGACCGCGGTCTGGTCGTCACCGGCGACGGTCAGCCGGTCGAGCCGGTCGTCCGCGGCCAGCTCGGCCACCTGCCCGGCGATCGTCCGGCCCGGGTGCAGCGTCACGTTGGCCGCGGCGATCCGCAGCGCCAGCGGCAGGAACCCGCACCGCCGGGCCAGCTCGGCCGTCGCCGCCGGCTCGGCGTCGGCCCGCCGGCCCAGCACCGCGCGCAGCAGCGCGGCCGCCTCGGCCGGGGTCAGCACGTCCAGGCCGAGATGGGCCGCGCCGTCCCGGGCGACCAGGCCACCCAGCCCGTACCGGCTGGTGACGACGACGGCGCTGCCGGGGCTGCCGGGCAGCAGCGGCCGCACCTGCTCGGCGCTGCCGGCGTCGTCCAGCACGACCAGCATCCGGCGGTCGGCCAGCACGCTGCGGTAGAGCCCGGCGGCACCGTCCCGGTCGAGCGGGACCCGGTTGGCCGGCACGCCCAGCGCGGGCAGGAACCCGGCCAGCGCCTCCAGCGGCGAGAGCGGAGCGGTCGGCGCGTGGCCGCGCAGGTTGACGTAGAGCTGCCCGTCCGGGAACCGTTCCCGCACCCGGTGGGCCCAGTGCACGGCCAGCGCGGTCTTGCCGACCCCGGCGGCGCCGGCGATCACCGCGAGCGCCACCGGGCCGGCGCCGCTCCCGTCGGGGATCAGGGCGTCGAGCCGGTCCAGGTCGGCGCTCCGGCCGGTGAAGGCGGAGACCGCGGCCGGGAGCTGCGCCGGCGGGCTCGACCCGCTCGGCACCGGCGTCGCGGCCGGGGCGCCCAGCTGCTCGCCGACCGCCTGCCAGTACGCCGGGAGCGCGTCCCGGCCGGCCAGCACCGACTGCTCCACCTGCTGGGGCAGCGCGCTGGGCTCGATGCCGAGCTGCTCGACCAGGGTGGCCCGCAGCCGGCGGAACGCGGCCAGCGCCTCGGCCTGCCGGCCCGCGCCGTACAGGGCCAGCATCAGCTGGGTCCACAGCCGCTCCCGCAGCGGGTGCTCCCGGACCAGGACGGTGAGCTCGGCGGCGAGCCCGGCGCACCGCCCGAGCCGCAGGTCGGCGTCGACCCGCCGCTCCAGCACCGTGAGCCGGCGCTCGTCCAGGCGGGTGGCGGCGACCCGGCAGGCGTCCAGCGGCAGGTCGTGCAGGGCCGGTCCGCGCCACAGGTCGAGCGCCGCCCGCAACGCCGCCGGGTCGTCCGCGGCCGAGCCGGCCAGCTCCTCGAACCGGTCCGCGTCCAGCTCGCCCGGATCGACCCGCAGCAGGTAGCCCGGCGCCCGGGTCAGCAGCCGCGGGCCGTCCGCGGCGGCCGGGAGCACCCGGCGCAGCCCGGCCACGCAGCCGTGCAGCAGCGTCCGCGCGGTGGCCGGCGGGTCCTGCCCCCACAGGTCGGCCACCAGCCGCTCGGTCGAGACCACCCGGTTGGCCGCCAGCAGCAGCAGGGCGAGCAGCCCCCGCCGCTGCGGGCCGCCCAGCGCGACCGGCCGGCCGTCCGCCAGCACCTCGAGCGGACCGAGGATCCCGAACCGGGTTGCGGGGGCGACGGGCACGGCGGGACCTCCACGAGGGGACGGCGGGTTGCCGTCCGCCTACGGCGGGCGACGGCGGGCGACGGGCTTGGCCACCGGACGAGCCGCCGGGCCCGCCGCAGATACACGTACGCGGCCCATCGTTGCCGTTTCGACGCCTCCACCGGTTGCCCAGAAGTTGCCCATCGGGCTCGCCCACGCTCGGCCGGTGGCGCCGGCAGCCCGCCGGCCCGACACGTGGGAGAACGATGAGAGCACGTCTGGCCCGACGCGCCGCCGCTGCGGTCGGTGCGCTGGCCCTGGTCGGCACCGCACTGATCGGCACGCAGCTCGCGGTCGCCGCACCGGCCGGCGCCGCACCCGCCGGGGTGGCGCCGGCAGCGGTCGGCGGGTCCGTCCTGACCCGCGGCTTCTCGGCCAGCGACACCCGATCGGTCAAGTCGGCCCGCGCCGACTGTCCCGCCGGCAAGGAGGTGGTCGGCGGCGGCGGCGCCCCGTTCCTGTCCTCGTCCGACTTCGGCACGGTGCGGCTGATCGAGCTGCGGCCGGTGCACAACAACAACGGCCCGGACGGCTACGTCGCCACCGCGATGGCGCTCGGCGCGGTCCCGACCGGCAACTGGTCGCTGGAGGCGGACGCGGTCTGCGCCGACCGGGTCCCCGGTCTCTACCTGGCCGGCGGGGCCGGGGCGGTCGGCTCGGCCCCGGTGCAGTCGGCCGAGGCCGGCTGCCAGGCCGGTGAGGCGGTGCTCGGCGGCGGCGGCCTGCTCCGCAACCCCGGCTTCCAGGCCGACCTGCGGACGGTCGCCCCGAGCGCGACCGGCGACCGGTTCGTCGTGCAGGGCGGCGAGGACGTCGACGGGTACGCCAACAACTGGTCGGTCGTCGCGTACGCGATCTGCGCGCCCCGCCCGGCCGGCTACGAGGTCATCTCGGAGACCAGCCCGAGCAACCCGACCGACGAGCGCAAGACCATCACCGGCCGGTGCCCGATCGGCAAGCACCTGACCGGCCCGGGCGTGGCCACCGACCCGACCTCGCCGGGCGGCATCGGCCTGGAGAACCTGTTCCCGCAGCCCAACCTCACCGCGTCCCAGGCCCTGGCGGAGATCACCCAGCCGCCGGTGGTGCCGTGGGCGACGATGCGGACGCTCGCGATCTGCGTGAGCTGACCCCCGCACCTCCCGGCCGGCCGTCGCCCCGCGCGACGGCCGGCCGACCCGTGCCGGGCCAGGCTGTCCGTCCGGAGCGGTCGGTAGGCTCGGGCGGTGGCTGAGCTGCTGCTCGTCGAGGACGACCCCGACATCGGCGACCAGCTGGCCGAGGCCCTCGCCGCCCAGGCCCACCGGGTCCGCTGGGCCCGCACCGGCCGGGCCGCGCTCGGGCACGTGGCCCGGGGCGAGCGGGTCGACCTCGTCCTGCTCGACCTCGGGCTGCCCGACCTCGACGGCACCGCGCTATGCCGGCAGCTGCGGGCCGCGCTGCCGGACGTGGTGATCGTCGTGCTGACGGCCCGTACGGAGGAGATCGACGTCGTGCTCGGTCTCGACGCCGGGGCCGACGACTACCTGACCAAGCCGTTCCGGCTGGCCGAGCTGCTGGCCCGGGTCCGGGCCCACCTGCGCCGGCGCGCCCCGGCACCGGCGCCGGCGGTCACGGTCGACCGGCTGTCGGTCGACCCCGGGGCGCGCCGCGCGGTCGTGGACGGGCGCGAGGTGCCGCTGCGCTCGAAGGAGTTCGACCTGCTGGCCGTGCTGGTCCAGGAGGCCGGGCAGGCGCTGTCCCGGGAGCGCCTGATGTCCGAGGTCTGGGACGAGCACTGGTCGGGCTCGACCAAGACGCTGGACATGCACGTCATGTCGTTGCGCCGCAAGCTGGCCCAGGCCGGGCTGGGCGGCGAGGTGATCACCACCCTGCGCGGCTACGGCTACCGGTACGAGTCGGCGACGTCCTGACGCTCCGGCGCCCACCGCGGCAGCAGCAGCGACAGCACCGGGCCCGGGCCGGGGCGGGCGATGACCAGCCGGCCGCCGATCGACTCGGCCAGGTCCCGGGCCAGGGCCAGGCCGATCCCGTGCCCGGCCGCGCGCGGGTCGGCCCGCCGGAACGCCGCGGTCAGCGCGGGCCCGTCGAAGCCGCCGCCGTGGTCGGCGACCTCGACCGCGAGGCCGTCGCCGGCGGCCCGGACCGAGACGGCGACCGGGCCGGCGCCGTGCTCCAGGGCGTTCGCGACCAGGACGTCGAGGACCTGGTGGACCACGGCCGGGCTGGCCGCGGCGGCCGGGAGGCCGGGCTCGGCCCGCACGGCCAGGTCCCGGCCGGCGGCGCGGGCCAGCTCCTGCCACCGCTGGGCCCGGCCGTCCTCGACCACGGCGGCCAGGTCGGTCGGCGTCACCGGCGCGATCGGGTCGTGGGTGCGGGCCAGCAGCTCCTCGACGGTCGCCTCGACCCGGTCGAGCCGGCCCAGCGCCGCCTCGACCGCGGCCGGCAGGTCCGCGCCCGGGGCGAGCTGGGCCCGTTCCAGGCCCAGCCGCAGCGCCGTCAGCGGGGTGCGGATCTGGTGCGAGGCGTCCGCGGCCAGCGAGTGGCCGCGCTCCAGCAGGGTGCCGAGGCGGCGGGCGGTGGACTCCAGGGCCCGGCCGGCCTCGTCGGCCTCCGAGATCCCCGACCCCCGGACCCGTACGGTGAAGTCGCCCGCGCCGAGGGCGGTGGTGGCCCGGGTGAGCTCCTCCAGCGGGGTCGCGATCCGGGCCGCCGCCCGCCGGGCCAGCAGGGCCGCGAGACCGGTGACCAGCAGCGCGAGCAGGGCCATGGCCCCGATCGTCACCCAGGTCCGGGTCAGCACGGTGTCGTAGTCGGTCTCGGCCCGCACGACCAGGTCGGCCCGGTCCCGGTCGACCGGGACGGCCACCGCGAGCTGCCCGGCGGCCAGCTCGCTGTGGTCCTCCTCGTCCGCGGTGACGGCGACGGCGACCGCGCTGCGGTCCGGTCCGGTGCCGGCCAGCCGCCGGCCCTGGGCGTCGTACACGCCGAGCCGGACCTCGGCGCGGCGCGGGCGGGGGAGGGTGACGGACAGCCGGCCCGGTGCCGCCTCGCCGTCGCGCAGCTGGGCCGCGGCCCGGATGGCCTCGCCGGTCAGCCGGCCGGTCTCCTGGTCCCGGTACAGGCCGCCGGCCGCGACCGCCAGCGGCACCGCGAACAGCGCCACCGAGACGGCCGCGACCAGCAGGATCGCCGACCCGACGGCGCGGCGGACGCGCAGCGGGCGGCGGCCCGCGGGCGCCGTTGACCGTCCGCTGACCTGACGTGGCCGGAGCGCTGACCCGCCGGTGTCTAGCGTCCGGGACGTCCGCCGGCGGCGACCCCGCCGGAGTCCACCGTCCACGCGGTATCCCCCTCCCGGAGCGTCCGTGACCCGATCCGCCCCCGTGCCGGGGCCCATCATCTCCCCGCCCCTGCTGCGGGCGGCCGGGGTCGTGCTGCTGGTCGCGCTGGCGCTGGCGTACGCCGCTCCGCTGCTGCGCCGCAACGGACGGGCCGGTTACCTGGACCTGGCCCTGGGCGGGGTGTCGGCGGGCGCGCTGGTCGTGGCGGCGGCGCTGGCGACACGGGGCCGGACCCGGGACTGGCGGGGCGCGGCGGCGGTCGCGGCCGCCGCCGGGGCCGGCTACCTGATCAGCCGCGGCCTCGGGTGGCCGGGCGCCGGCGGGGACGTCGACCGCTGGCGGTCGGCGGTCGGGTCGGCCGCGCTCGGCACGGCGGTGGTGACGCTCGCCGTCGCCCTCGCCGCCCTCCGCCGCGGCGCCGACCGCGGCGCCGACCGCGGCACCGACCGCGGCACCGACGGCGGCGCCGTCCCCCGGCCGGGACCAGGAGACGGCGCCGCCCCCCAGCCGGGACCGGGCGACGCCGTC
>DATINN010000152.1:0-15027 GCA_035474175.1 Mycobacteriales bacterium
GGGCCGCGACCACCCGGCGCAGCGACTCGGCCAGCCGCTCCGGCCGCAGCGGCTTGAGCAGGTAGTCGACCGCGCCCAGGTCGAACGCGTCCACGGCCCGGTCGTCGTGCGCGGTGACGAACACGACCGACGGCGGCACCGGGTGCCGGCGCAGCACCCGGGCCATCTCCAGCCCGTCCATGCCCGGCATCCGGATGTCGAGGAAGACCGCGTCGACCTCGCCGTCCCGCAGCACCCGCAGCGCCCTGGTCGCGTCGTCGCAGCAGATCACCGACTCGACCCGGGCGTCGGCGCCCAGCAGGTAGCCCAGCTCGTCCAGCGCGGGCGGCTCGTCGTCGACGGCCAAGACCCTGAGGCGGCGGCTCATGACGCCCGCACGTCGGCGTGGAACTTCGGGATCCGCATGCTCACCTTCGTTCCCGCGCCGGGGGCGGTCTCCACCACCAGTCCGAACTCGTCCCCGAACACCGACCGCAGCCGGTCGTCGATGTTGCCCAGCCCCACGTGCCCGCCCTCGGCCGCCTGCCGCTGCAGCACCTCGGGGTCCATGCCCACGCCGTCGTCCTCGACGCTGATCAGGCAGGCCGTGCCGGCGTCCTCGGCCACGATCGAGACCGTGCCGACGCCGGTCTTGGCCGCCAGCCCGTGCCGGACCGCGTTCTCCACCAGCGGCTGCACGCCCAGGAACGGCACCGCCACCGGCAGCACCTCCGGCGCGATCTGCAGCCGCACCTCCAGCCGGTCGCCGAAGCGGGCCCGCTCCAGGGTGAGGTAGCGGTCGATCGAGCGCAGCTCCTCGGCCAGCGTGGTGAACTCGCCGTGCGAGCGGAACGAGTAGCGGGTGAAGTCGGCGAACTCCAGCAGCAGCTCCCGGGCCCGCTCCGGGTCGGTCCGGACGAAGGACGCGATCGTGGTCAGCGCGTTGTAGACGAAGTGCGGGCTGATCTGCGCCCGCAGCGCCCGCACCTCGGCCTTGACCAGCCGGGCCCGGGACCGGTCCAGCTCGGACAGCTCCAGCTGGGTCGACACCCACCGGGCCGTCTCCAGCGCGGCCTGCACCAGCCCCGGCCCGGGCTCGGTCGAGGTGACCGCGGCCAGCGTGCCGACCACCCGGTCGTCGACCGCGATCGGCACCACCACCGCCCCGCGGACCAGGCACATCGGGTCGGCGCAGAGCAGCTCCTCGGGCCGGACCACGACCGGCCGGCCGGTCGCCAGCGGCCCGTCCGACGCGGCCTGCCAGAGCCGGGCGGCGTGGTGGTCGCCCGGGCCCTCCCAGACCAGCGCGGCGTCGGTGTCGGAGATCGCCACCGCCGGGGTGCCGAGCAGGGTGCGCAGGTGCCGGGCCGACTTGCCGGCCGAGGTCGCGTTCAGCCCCAGCCGCAGCGGCGGCGCGGCCAGCGACGCGGTGTGCAGGGTCTCGAACGTGACCCGCTCCGCGGACGTGGCGAAGCGCCGCCGCGACCGGACCCGTCCCACCGCCCAGACGGACAGCACGACGACCAGGAGCAGCGCGACCGCGAACCACGCCGTACGCACACCTCGCATGGTGGGCGTCATGCCATCGCTGAGCAATGGACAGGCAACACTCGACACCCAGACGTGATGGGTCAGCCGGCGAGCCGCACGACCTCGTCGGCGCAGCCCCAGGACAGCGTGACGCCGGCGCCGCCGTGCCCGTAGCAGTGCACGACGCCGCCCTCGCGCTCCAGCCGGACGGCGGCGCGGGCCGGCCGGACGCCGACGGCGTGCCCGAGCACGGGCGCGTCCTTGAGGTCGGGGACGACCTCGCGGCAGCGGGCCAGGATCCGCTCGGCCTCGGCCGGGTCGGGCGCCGTGCCCTCCTCGCCCTCCAGCGCGGTGCCGCCGCAGACCACGTCGGTGCCGCGGGGCACGACGTAGACCAGGCCGTCCGGGTGGTCCTCGTCGATGACCCAGCCCGGCAGGCCCGGGTCGGCGACCCGCACGACCTGCCCGCGGATGCCGGTCAGCCCGGTGTCGCCGGTCAGCTCCCGGGCGCCCAGGCCGGTCGCGTTCACGACCAGGTCGGCCGGGACCGCGGCCAGGTCGGTGACGGTGGTGACCCGGAAGCTCACCCCGGCCGCGGCCAGCTCGTCCAGCAGCCAGGGCAGGTACGCCGGCATCCGCACCACCGGCGCGGCGAACTCGTACCCGTCGGCGTACCCGGGGGGCAGGTCGGTGACCCGGCGCAGCCGCGGCACCGCCGCCATCCACCACGGGTCGGGCCGCGGTTCCCGGAACAGCTCGCGACCCCGGACCAGGGCCACCCCGGTCTCCGGCCGGACGGACAGGATCGACAGCATGTCGTACGTGGCCCCGGCCCAGCGGGTCACGGCGTCCTCCGGGAAGGCCCGGTACGGGTACCAGACCGCGGCGGCCACCGCCGACGTCGTGTCCTGGATGGCGTCCCGGCTCCAGACCTCGACCGCGTGTCCCGCCCGGACCAGCCGGTGGGCGCAGGTCAGCCCGATCACCCCGGCGCCCACCACGACGACCCGCACGAGCTGACCGTACGGGACCTCCCGGCCTCAGCCCGCGCCCGGCAGGTAACGCAGGACCGAGCCGGGGACGCTGCGGCCGAGCAGGGCCCCACTGGAGTCGTACGTGCGGACCTCGTCGACCTTGATCCGGCTCTCCCGAAGGGTCGCCCGGCCGGTGCCGCCGGTCATCGGCACCGGGATCGTCCGCCCCTCGTAGTCGGCCTCGGCCCGCGCCGCCCGGGGGTCCACCACCGACAGCGTCCGGGCGGAGCGCCAGGTGAAGACCGTGCGGTCCGCCTGATCGGCCGCGAGCAACCCGGCCAGCTCGATCGAGAAGCCGGACTGGACGGAGGCGCCGAACATCACGTAGTCGGCGCCGCTGGGCGCTGGTTCGCCATCACCCGCCGGACGTACGCCTCCGGCCGGTCGGAGCGCCGCACCTCACCCCAGTGCCGGTACGTCTTCAGCAGCGCCGTCTGCAGCAGGTCCTCGGCCAGGCCGCGATCGCCGGTCAGCGCGTACGCGGTGCCGAGCAGCCCGCCCGATCTGGCCGTCACGAAGTCCCGGAAGTCGTCGTCCGCACTGCCGTCCACGCCGCACCTCTCGCCGTCCTCGGAGGGTGACACGCCTCCGGGGACGGCGAGGGTTGAGTGCCGGGCTCAGCGAGGTTGCAGCGGCACCCCGATCGGGCGCTGGTCGACCCGGCCGGTGCCGACCACGTGCCCGCTCGCGTCGAGGGCCCGCACCGGGCCGGCGGTGCCACCGTGCTGCAGGAACCCGCCGCCCTCGGTCAGCGGCACCGAGACCGGGGCACCGGAGCCGAAGCTGACCTCGGCGGTGACGGCGGCGGCCGGGGCGACGATCACGATCGGGCTGCCGGGGATCTGGGTCTGCGCGGTCCGCAACCGGGCGGCGACGACCGTGTGGTCCAGGCTGCCGGCCGGGAAGCAGCCGGTGAGCCAGCCGGAGAAGCCGTTGCCCTGCTGGTCGCTGGCGTCGCCCTGCAGGACCACGGCGCCGCTCGGGTAGTGGATGCCCGCCAGCACGGCGTAGCCCCGGCCGGTCGGCAGGTCGCCGGCCCAGACCCCGAAGTAGCGGTCGGGCAGCGTGCCGACGCCGGTGCCGTACACGAGCGAGTCCTGCAGGGGCGCGAGGTCGGCGGCGACCGACTTCTTGCCGCGCAGGGTGGACGCGATCTGGGCGGCGATCTCCGCCGTCGGCGGTTTCTGCGGGAGGGCCTCGGCGTTCCCGGACGGCTGCAGCGACTGGGAGGTGGCCGGCTTCGTCGCGTTCGGCGCGTACACCGCGACGGCGGGGGCGTCGGTGCGGTCGATCGGGAAGAAGGACGGCACCGGCAGCGCCGTCGCCGGCGCGGTGTCGAGCGTGCAGTCCGCGGCCACCACGGGACCGCGCTGGATCGTGGCCCGGTAGCCGTCCGGGAACAGCGCCAGCCCGAAGGACCGGTTGCCGATGGTGAACCGGGTCAGCACGTGCTGCGGTGCGTAGTACTGCTGGCCCAGTCGCGCGTCGATGGACTGCGGTGTGCCCGAGCCCCCGGCGACCGACGTCAGCGGCCCCCCGGGCGCGGCACCCGCGACGAGCCCGACCGCGGCGCCGTCCGGCCGGGTCCCGGACAGGACGACGATCCGGTAGCCGTCGGCCTGCTCGGCGTACGAGACCTGCACCGAGTCCGGTTCGACGGCGCCCTGCGAGGGGAGCAGCCGGATGGCCTCGTCGATCAGTGCCTTGTCACCGGCGAGCGAGCCACGCACCGGTTGCTTCGCGGGCGTCGGCGTGGCCGCGGTCGGTGCGGCCGAGCCGCCGCGGACGGCGGTCAGCGTGATCGGCACCCCGCCGGCCACCACCGCGGCGGCCACCGCGGCGGCCACGACCTGGCGCCGCCGGCGCCGCCGGTTGACCGCGCCGGCCCCGGCGTAGAAGTCCGTCGCCGACTCGATCGGCGCGGCCCGCTCCGCGAAGACCTCGCGGACCGCCTCCTCCGTGGACTTGCTCATCACTCGGCTCCCGTCCGGTCCGAGGTCAGCGACGTGTGGTCCGGGCCGATCGCCTGCTGCAGCTTCCGCAGCCCGCGCGACGCCTGGCTCTTCACCGTGCCGACCGAACAATCAAGAATGTGGGCGATCTGGGCCTCGGAGAGGTCCTCCCAGTAACGCAGGACGAGGACGGCACGGGTGCGTGGCGGCAGCCGCAGCACCGCCTGCCAGATCGCGGCCCGCTCGTCCAGACCGGCGAACTCGTCCGTCCCGCCGCGCTCGGGCACCGGCCCGAGGACCTCCCGGCCCGGATTGCGGCGCCACCACGAGCGGCGCTCGTTGACCATGATCCGCCGGACGTACGCCTCCGGGTCACCGGCGGCGGTGACCCGCCCCCAGTGCCGGTAGGCCTTGGCCAACGCGCTCTGCACCAGGTCCTCGGCCAGCGCACGATCGCCGACCAGCAGGAACGCCGTCCGCAGCAGCGCGGGCGACCGCGCCGCCACGAACTCCCGGAAGTCCTCGTCGCTCACACCCGACAACACTCGCGGGGCCGGGCCGAGGTTGCGTGCCTACTTGAGCAGTTTCGACATCCGCCGGTCGGCCAGGAGCTGACCGTTGGTCTGGCAGGTGGGGCAGTATTGCATCGACTTGGAGGCGAACGAGACCTCGCGCACGGTGTCACCGCAGACGGGACAGGGCAGCCCGGTGCGCGCGTGCACCCGCAGCCCGGACCGCTTCTCCGCCTTCAGCGTCGCCGCCTGCTGCCCGATCGAGCGGTCGACCGCGTCCCGCAGCGTGGTCACCATGGCCGAGTGCACCCGGGACAGCTCGGCCTCGGTCAGCTTCCCGGCCGGCTTGAACGGCGACAGCTTGGCCACGTGCAGGATCTCGTCCGAGTAGGCGTTGCCGATGCCGGCGATCATGGTCTGGTCGGTCAGCGCGCCCTTGAGCTGGCCGCCGTGCGCGGTGAGCAGCTCCCCCAGCCGCTCGGCGGTCAGCTCCGGGTCGAGCGCGTCCGGCCCGAGCCGGGCGATGCCGGGCACGTCGGTGACAGCCCGGACCAGGTAGACCGCGAGCCGCTTCTGGGTGCCCTGCTCGGTGAGGTCGAAGCCGCTGCCGTCGTCGAGGTGCAGCCGGGCCGCGATCGGGCCGCGGCCGGGCTTCGGCGGCGCCGGCGGCAGCTTCTCCCGCCACTGCAGCCAGCCGGCCCGGGACAGGTGGGTGACCAGGTGCAGCGCGTCGGGCGCGCCCGGGCCGGAACCGCCGATCTCCAGGTCGAGGAACTTCGCGTACCGGCCCGCGCCGGTGACCTCCAGGCCCGCGATCGCCGACGGCGGCGGGTCGAACGTCTTCAGTGCGCTGAACGCCACCAGGTCCAACCGGGCGACGACATGACCCACCGCCCGCTCGCGCAGGAACGCGGCGAGCGCCTCGACCTCAGGCAGCTCCGGCACGCCGTCCAGTATGCGGGATCTCCAGGCCGACCGGGGTTCGGTCACGCAGCGTCAGAATGAGGCCTTCGCCGTGCCCTGCGCGTCGGTTCATCGTTGTCCGAGACTGCTCCTGAACTGCAACGATGCAGAGTCGCGTGTGGACAGTCCTCGATCACACAGTGTGATCCAACTTGTACGGACAGGTTCTCGACCTGGGACCCGGGGTCGTGGTCTGCTGATCTTCGGGTCGAAGCGTGGTCGGGGCTGCCCCCGTGGTCCTGATCCGCGCGATCCCGGTGTCGTCGGCCGGCTACCCCGTGGCCGGCCGGCGACCCGGGATCGTGTTCCCCGGCCGGGCACTGCGGGAGCGGCCGCCGAGGGGTCGGTCGCTCCCCCCGGCCCGACCATCAGTCACTCCCGCCCGCCCCGCGCCCGGCCCGCTCACCAGGTGTCGCCGGTGTGGACCGCGCTCCAGAACCGCAGCTCGAACCGGACCACCCGGTCGAACGCCTGCCGCATCAGCGCCGTCGGCCCGCCCGGCGTGACCGCGTCCAGCAGCCCGGCCAGCGAGGCGACCCAGCCGGCGAACGCGGCCGAGGACCAGTTGTCCACGAACGGCCAGTAGTCGCTGTCCCGGCTGGCCCCGGCCCGGACCGCCGACCAGGCGTCGAAGTACGCCTTCTCCGCGCCGTACAGGACGGCGAGGGCGACCGGGTAGCCGTCCTGCAGGGAGGCGCGCAGGAAGGCGGTGTAGCCGACCGCGATCGGGCCGGGCTCGGTGTCCAGGTCCAGCCCGCGGGCCGCCGCCTCCCGGCGGAACAGGTCCAGCTCGGCCTGCAGCGGGCCCAGCCCGGCGGCGAGCACGTCGGCGGCGTGCTCGTCCGGGGCCAGCGTGACCAGGCCGGTGAGGAAGCGGCGGAAGCCGACCACGAAGTAGTGGTCGGCGACCAGCCAGCGGTCGAACGTGACCCGGCGCAGGCTGCCGTCCCCGGCCCGGGTCATGAACGGGTGCGCGGCCAGCTGCGACCACGGCAGCCGCGTGCCGGCCAGCAGGTCGGCCGCCACCGTCCCGGCGGTCACGGGACGTCCCAGAACGCGAGCTCGTGCCGCAGCGCCGCGTCGAAGGCGGCGGTGGCGGTGGGCTCGTCGACCAGCGCCTCCGCGTGCGCCTCGTCCAGCATCTGCGCGCACCGCGCGGCCAGCGCGGCGAAGCCGGGGTCGGCGTAGGTCGCGACCCAGCGCGCGTACCGCGGCTCGGCCGGCGGGTCCTCGGCCAGCAGCGCGCCCAGCGTCGAGTAGCCCCACAGGCAGGGCAGCAGCGCCGCCAGCCCGGTGCCGTAGTCGGCCGCGGCGTCGAGCAGGAAGGCGGTGTAGGCCTCGGCCGCCTTCCCCTTCACCGCCCCGAACAGGTCGGCGCCGAACTCCGCGGCCAGCCCCCGGTGCAGCTCCAGCTCCTCGTGCCAGGTCGAGTGGGCCAGGTCGACCAGGTCGCCGAGGTGCCCGTCGGGCGCCTGCCAGGCCAGCCGGGCGAAGACCCGGACGTAGTCGAGCAGGAACAGGTAGTCCTGCTCCAGCCAGGACCGGAACACGGCCGGGTCGAGGTCGCCGCGGGCGATGCCCCGCACCGTCGGGTGGGCCAGCTGCTCCCGGACCGACGGCAGGCCGCGGTCCGCCAACCGCGCGGACAGGGATGGCATGCGGCCATCGTGCCCGAACCGGATTTTCGGCGAAACGCCGGACGGCCCCGAAGCTGACCGGACAGGTCAGACCGCCTCGGACAGGGTGACCAGGAAGCGGCCCTGGGCGTCGGTCCAGCCGTCCCGGACCGCGAACCCGGCCGCGGCCAGCTCGGCCCGGATCCCGTCCGGCCGGAACTTCGCCGACACCTCGGTCCGCATCTCCTCGCCCGCCTCGAACGGCACGGTCAGGTCCAGCGCGCCCACCATCACCTTCTGCTCGGCCGTCGAGCGCAGCCGCATCTCGATCCACTCCGCGTCCGGGTCCCAGCGGGCCACGTGCTCGAACGCGTCCAGGTCGAAGTCGGCGTCGAGCTCGCGGTTGACCACGGCCAGCACGTTCTTGTTGAAGCGGGCGGTGACCCCGGCGGCGTCGTCGTACGCCGGCACGAGCACGGCCGGGTCCTTGACCAGGTCGGTGCCGAGCAGCAGCCAGTCGCCGGCCTGCGTGGAGCCGCGCAGCGCGGCCAGGAACTCCGCCCGCGGTCCCGGCTCCAGGTTGCCGATCGTCCCGCCGAGGAACGCGGTGAGCCGCCGCTCCCCGGTCGGCAGCACCCCGAGCTGGTGCTCGAAGTCGGCCAGCAGCGCGTGCACGAGCAGCCCCGGGTAGTCGTTCACCAGCACCCGGCCGCTCTCCAGCAGCGCCGACGGGCTCACGTCCATCGGCACGTACGTCCGCAGGGTGCCGCGCTCGCGCAGCGCCTCGATCAGCAGCCGGGTCTTCTCGCCCGAGCCGGAGCCGAGCTCGACCAGCGTGCGGGCGCCGGTCGCGGCCGCGATGCCGGCCGCGCGGGCGAGCAGGATCTCCCGCTCGGCCCGGGTCGGGTAATACTCCTCCAGCCGGGTGATCTGCTCGAACAGCACGCTGCCGCGCTCGTCGTAGAACCACTTCGGCGGCAGCGTCTTCGGTGTCGCGGTCAGCCCGCGGGTCACGTCCGCGCGCAGCGCCTCCTCCAGGAAGTCCGGCGGCAGGTGCGACTGCAGCGTCAGCGACTCGGTCAGCGGGTCCACGGGGCCTCCGGAGGGACGTCCAGCGGGAGCGGCGTGCTGTCCACGCCGTCCGGGGTGGCGACGAGCAGCGAGCGGTCGGGCACCGGCACCCAGCCCGGCTCGTCGTCGTACGGTTCGGAGGCGACCACCACTCCGGCCGCATCCGCGCGCCAGACCAGCGTGTCGCCCCAGGTGGTGGCCGCGATGCTGCGCCCGTCGGTGAGCAGCAGGTTGAGCCGGCCGCCGGCGGTGGAGGCGGCCAGCCGGACGGTGTTGCCGAGCGCCTCCGGCATCCGCTCGCCGGCCTGCAGGCGCTGGTGCACGACCAGCCAGAGCAGCGCCGAGTCCGACACCGCCTCCATCGCCATCAGCTCGACCGGGCTGACCTCGCCGGTCAGCATCGCGATCGACGTCGGCCAGCCGGTGACCGCGCCGTTGTGGCTGAACAGGTAGCGCCCGGAGGAGAACGGCGCCACCGCCGCCTCCCCCTGCGCCATCCCCGGGGTGGCCGAGCGGACCGCGGCCAGCACCGCGCCCGAGCGCACCACCCGGGCCACGTCGAGGAACGAGCGGTCCGTCCACATCGGGGTGTCGCGGCGGTAGCGGGCCGGGACCGGGTCACCGTCGGCATACCAGCCCACGCCGAAGCCGTCGGCGTTGACCGTGCCGTGCTTCTGGTCCCGGGGCGCCCAGGACTGGCGCAGCAGCGAGTGCGGCGGGTCCGAGAGCAGCTCCCGCAGCGGCCGGGGCCGCCCCAGGTAGGCCAGGTGCCTACACATCGGCGTCCCGCGCGCACCGGAACCCGGTGAAGATCTGCCGCCGGATCGGCAGGTCCCAGTTGCGGAAGGTGGCCCGGCAGGCCGCGCCGTCGCTGGCCCAGGACCCGCCGCGCAGCATCCGGTAGCCGTCGCCGAAGAAGACCTCCGAATACTCCCGGTACGGGTAGGGCTCGAAGCCCGGGTAGCCGCGGAAGTCGCTCGCGCACCACTCCCACACGTCGCCGATCAGCTGGTGCACCCCGAGCGGGGAGGCGCCGGCCGGGTAGGCGCCGCGCTCGGCCGGGCCGAGGTGGGTGCCACCGAGGTTGGCCCGCTCCGGCGTCGGGTCCTCGTCGCCCCAGGGGTAGCGCCGGGACCGGCCGGTGGCCGGGTCCCAGCGGGCGGCCTTCTCCCACTCCGCCTCGGTCGGCAGCCGGGCCCCGGACCAGCGCGCGTACGCATCGGCCTCGTACCAGGTCACGTGCTGGACCGGCTCGCCGGCCGGGATCGGCTCGTCCCGGCCGAACCGGTTGCGCCACCAGCGGCGGCCGTCCCGCCGCCAGTTGCCGGGCGCGGTCAGCCCGGCCGCCTGCCGGTGGTCCCAGCCCTCGGCCGTCCACCAGCGCGGGTCGTCGTAGCCGCCGTCGTCGACGAACTGCGCGTAGTCGGCGTTGGAGACCGGGAACGTGTCGATCCGGAACGCCGGCAGCTCGACCCGGTGCGCCGGCCGCTCGTTGTCCAGCGCCCACGGCTCGATGCTGGTGCCCTGGTCGAACGGCCCGGCCGGGACCAGCACGTCCTTCGGCAGCCGGGCCGGGTCCACCGCGGCCGGTGGCGGGGCCGGCGCGTCGAGCACGGCCGCGCCGTCGCGCAGCTGGTGGGTGGCCAGCATGGTCTCCACGTGCTGCTGCTCGTGCTGCACGACCATGCCGAAGACGAAGCCGTCGGCGGTGAGCCGGCGGCCCTCCAGCGGCACCTCCGCCAGCACGTCGAGCGCCTTCTCCCGGACCTCCCGCGTGTACGCCAGGGACTGGCGCGGGTCGAGCAGGGGCAGTGCCGGGCGGTCCTTGCGCGGGTGCTTGAAGGCGTCGTACAGGTCGTCGAGGTCCTGGCGGACGCCCTCGCGGCGGCCGGCGTCGCGCACCAGCCAGAGCTCCTCCTGGTTGCCGATGTGGGCGAAGTCCCAGACCAGCGGGGACATGATCGGCGAGTGCTGCCGGGTCAGCTCGGCGTCGTCCAGCGCGTCGACGGTCAACGCCTCGGTCCGGCGCCGGGCCCGGGCCAGGTCGTCGGCGATGCGCTGCTTCAGGTCGGTCATGCACTCTCCTGGATGCTCGATCGGTCGTCGGCGGGGCAGCGCCCGCGGGCGGGATACCGCTCGCCGAACTCCCCCACCTCGGCGGCGAGCGCGGGGTGTCCGGCTCGGTGCAGCGCGGCCACTGCGGTCTCGACGAAGCACATCCCGGCGCGCCGCAGCGCCGGGTCCGTCATCGCGTCCCGGGCCGCCACCTCGATCGCCCCGGGTCGGAGTCCCTCGGTGGCGGCGGTCGCCGCCGCCCGGGCCGCCGGGTCCTCCAGCAGCGCCGTGACCAGGGCGGTCA
Organism: Mycobacteriales bacterium; assembly: GCA_035474175.1. Taxonomy (GTDB): domain Bacteria; phylum Actinomycetota; class Actinomycetes; order Mycobacteriales; family CADCTP01; genus CADCTP01. The sequence goes on from DATINN010000152.1 coordinate 11,017, forward strand.
CCACCCGCCAGCCGTCGCCGGGCTGGGCATCGACGGCCCGCAGCTCCAGGTGCCCCTGGGCCCGGACCGGCGGGAACAGCGTGCTCAGGTGGAAGTCGAGGTCGGCCCGGGTCGGCGGGGCCAGCCCCGGCACGGGCCCGCACAGCCATTCGCGAAAGGTCACGCCCCGGGGCGCGTCCCAGGACCCCTCCCGCCGCACCGCCAGCAGCTCGGCGTCCAGCGCCCACCGCGCGTACGCCACGCGCGGGTTGCTGCCGACCGGCGCCGCGGTCCGGCTCGGGTCGATCGCCGCCCACACCGCCGTCCGGGCGCACCGCAGCCCGGGCGCGGGCGAGTTGGCGAACAGCCCGGTCAGCACCGGCAGCCACGCGTGCAGCGCCTGCCAGCGCTGCGCCACCTCGGCGTCGTCGGCCCCCGCGTCCAGGCAGACCTGCACGGACGCGGTCGAGCACATCATCCGCCGGCCCTCCGGCCCGCGACCGGCGAAGTGCCGGGCCATGGCCAGGTAGCGCGGGCTGCTGGTCTGCAGCAGCGGCGGGCGGGTGTCGAGCCCCGACCCGGTGAGGGTCAGTCCGGCGGCGGCGACCCGGGACCGGAGGCGGTCGAGGTCGGCGGCCGCGCCGGCCAGGCAGTCGGCCAGCGGGGCGGGCGGCGAGCTGAGCTCCAGCTGCCCGCCCGGCTCGGTGGTGAGCACGCCCGCCAGCGGCGGGTCGAACTCCTCGGCGAGGGCCTCGGTGAGGCGCTCGGTGCGGACGGGGACGTCAGGCCGGTCGGCGTCGTGGACGAGCCATTCCAGCTCGACGCCGACCCGCCCGGGAGGACCGGTCTTGAAGACCGTGCCTCCCACGTACAGCTCGGCGGTCTCCTCGGTGATCGGAGCCCGCAGCTCCGCGGTCAGCACGTCGATCACGTTCGGACCCCCTCCGAACTCGCTGCGTTGCGACCAAGCCACGGTACGCCGGGATTCGGACACTCGCTCATGGCCGGCACGCTAGCCGCGGCCTACGACAAAACGCGGGCCTCGCCCGGCTCGACCGCCCCGACGCCGTGCACCACGTGGGCCAGCACCTCCACCCCGCGCACCACCCGTGGCCCGGGCCGGTTGACGTAGGCCGGCCCGTCCACGATCCAGACCCGGCCGGCGCGCACCGCCGGCAGCCCGGCCCAGCCCGGGCGGGCGGCCAGCGCCGGCAGCTCGGCCACCGTCCGCTCCGGCGGGAACCCGCACGGCGCCAGCACCAGCACCTCCGGGGCCGCGGCGAGCACGGCCTCCCACGGCACCGGGTCGGTGTGCGCGCCGGCCGTCCCGAGCACCTCGGTCCCGCCCGCGGCCGCGACCTGCTCCGGCACCCAGTGCCCGACCGGCCAGACCGGGTCCAGCCACTCCAGCACGACCACCCGGGGCCGGGGCCGGCCGGCCACCGCGGCGGCGACCGCGGCCAGCCGCCGCTCGGCGTCGGCGAGCGCGGCGGCGGCCTGCGGTTCCCGCCCGGTGAGCGCGCCGACGGTGGTCAGCGTGCCCAGCACCTCGCCCAGCGTGCGCGGCTCCAGCGACACCAGCCGCACCCCGCTGTCCGCGACCCGGACGGCATCCGCGACCTGCGCGTACGACACCGCGCAGACGTCGCACAGCTCCTGGGTCAGGATCAGGTCCGGGGCCAGCGCGGCCAGCGCGGCCGGGTCCAGCCCGTACAGGGAGGAGCCGCGGTGCGCGCCGACCGCGGCCGAGATCTCCCGGCTGGACAGCCCGTCCGGGAGCCCGGTCCGGGTCACCACCGCGGCGTGCTCCAGCGCCCCCGGCGGCCAGTCGCACTCGTGGGTGCGCCCGACCAGGTCGCCGGTCAGCCCGAGGGTGACGACCAGGTCGGTGGCCGCGGGCAGCAGCGAGACGATGCGCACCCGGTCAGGACAGCACGCGCACGGGGCTGCCGCCCACCCAGGCCGCGACGTCCTCCACCGCGTCGGCGAAGAACGTCCGGTACGTGTCCGTGCTGACGTAGCCCAGGTGCGGCGAGAGGACCGTGCGCGGCGCCGAGCGCAGCGGGTGCCCGGCCGGCAGCGGCTCCACGTCGAAGACGTCGAGCCCGGCCCCGGCGATCGTCCCGGTGTGCAGCGCCTCGACCAGCGCGGCCTCGTCCACGATCGGTCCCCGGGAGGTGTTGACCAGGTAGCCCTGCGGGCCGATCAGGCCCAGCTCGCGCGCCCCGATCAGCCCGGTCGTCCGGTCGGACAGCTTGAGGTGGATGGTGACCACGTCGGCCCGGGTGAGCAGGTCGTCCAGGGCGACCGAGTCGACGCCCAGCTCCCGGGCGTGGGCCGGGTCCAGGTTGGCGCTCCAGCCCAGCACCTTCATCCCGAACGCGCGCCCGTAGCCGGCCACCCGGCTGCCGAGCCGGCCGAGGCCGAGCACGCCCAGGGTGCGACCGGACAGCTCCGGCCCGATCGTGGTCTGCCAGCCGCCGGCCCGGACCGCGGCGTCCTCGAAGGCCAGCCGGCGGGTCACCGCCAGCACCAGCGCCCAGGTCAGCTCGGCCGGCGCCTCCTGCCGGCTGCGGGTGCCGCAGACCAGCACCCCGCGCTCCCGGCAGGCGTCCAGGTCGATCGACGCGTTCGCCATCCCGGTCGTGACCAGCAGGCGCAGGTCGGGCAGCCGGTCCAGCAGCGCCCGGTCGAACGGGGTGCGCTCGCGCATCGCGACCACCACCTCGCTGCCGGCCAGCGCGGCGACGAGGTCGTCGCCGGTCAGGTGGGCGCGGACGGCGACCACCTCGGCGTCCAACTGCTCCCACGGCCCCCCGGCCAACGCCACGTCCTGATAGTCGTCCAGCAGCGTCACCCTCACGGACGAAACCTAAGGCCTGCCCCCGGCCGGCCGTCGACAGGGCGGCGCTACGGCGCTCCCGGCGGCGGGTTCTCGGCCCGCCACTTCTCCAGCAGGCCGCCGAGCTCGCCCTGCAGGAAGGCGAAGAAGTCCCGCATGCGGGCCAGCCGCTGACCGCCGGGCGAGTCCGGGCCGAGCGCGACGACGCCCTCGCCCGCGGACGCGATGACCTGGCCCATGTAGCCGTCGCGCAGCGAGCCCGCCTCGTACCAGGGGTCGAGCGGGAGCCGGTAGCGGTCGCGCCGGGAGCCGGGGGTCGGCACCTTCTGCAGCAGGCCGATGTGCCCGAGGTAGCGGACCGCGCCCGAGATCGCGGCCGGGCTGACGTCGAGCCGCTCGGCCAGCTGGGCCGCGGTGAGCGCCTCCTCGTCCGCGGCCATGAGGGTGATCAGCACGCGCGACGGCATCCGCGGGAAGCCCCAGTCGTTGAAGACCAGCGCGAGCTGCTCGACGGCCGCCCGGACCTGGGCGTCGTCCCTCTCCGGCATGACGACATTGTTTCCGCGCGACACAACATTCACAACGTTGTGAAACAAGCGTAGCGTGGAGTTCGTGGACGATCCGATCTCGGTGTCCGGCCTGACCAAGCGGTACGGGCACACCCAGGCGCTCGACGGTCTCGACCTGCAGGTCCGTGCGGGCGAGGTGCACGGCTTCCTCGGCCCCAACGGCGCGGGCAAGTCGACCACCATCCGCATCCTGCTCGGGCTGGCCCGGGCCGACGGCGGCGACGTCAGCCTGCTCGGCGGCGACCCCTGGCGGGACGCGGTCACCCTGCACCGGCGCCTCGCGTACGTGCCGGGCGACGTGGTCCTCTGGCCGACCCTGACCGGCGGCGAGACCATCGACCTGCTCGGCCGGCTGCGGGGCGGGCTCGACCCGCGGCGGCGGGCCGAGCTGCTGGAGCGGTTCGAGCTGGACCCGACCAAGAAGGGCCGGGCCTACTCCAAGGGCAACCGGCAGAAGGTCGCGCTGGTGGCCGCGCTGGCCGCCGACGTCGAGCTGCTGCTGCTGGACGAGCCCACCTCGGGGCTTGACCCGCTGATGGAGGAGGTGTTCCAGGAGTCGGTCCGGGACGCCGCCGCGGCCGGGCGGACCGTGCTGCTGTCCAGCCACGTGCTGGCCGAGGT
>DATINN010000153.1:0-8159 GCA_035474175.1 Mycobacteriales bacterium
CGAGACCGCGCTGGGCCTCCCGGCCCAGCCCGCCGGCCCAGCCCAGGCCCCAGCCCAGCCCGCCGGCCCGGCTCAGCCCGCCGGCCCGGCTCAGCCCCTCGGCCGGGCTGAGCCGGGCGGGGGCGAGCGGTTGCGCCGGGCCGAGGCCGCCCTGGCCGAGGCAGCGTCCGCGCACTGGCAGCGCGAGCACGACCTGGCCGAGGCCGAGGCGGCCATGCAGGAGGTCGCCGACCGGCAGGAGCTGCTGGAGCAGCAGCGCATGCAGCTCCGCCGGGAGAAGGTCGCCGCCGAGCAGGACCTGGTCGCCGCCCGCACGGCCCAGCGCGACGCCCTGCGCCGCCTCACCGCCGCCCGCCGCGCGGTCGAGGAGGCCGAGCACGACGGCTAGAGCCGGAGGCGGGCCGCGTGGAGGCGGTCGTAGTGCGGCCGGCTGCGCGCGGCGGCCGCCGCCGCGGCCCCGGTCAGCTCGACCCGGCGGGGCCGGTAGGGCTCGAACCCGGTGGAGGCGAGCACGGCGCCGTACCAGTGCGGCGCCCACACCCCGTCCGACGCCCGCGGGCCGGCCGGCCACCGCAGCATCCGCGCGGTGAAGGGCACGCCGGCGAAGTCGCACAGCCAGCGCAGGTACGCCTCCGGCCCGCGCAGGAAGTCGGCGGCGTCGATGACCGGGACGTCCGCGCCGAGCTGGTCGAAGAGCTCGGCCTGCTGGACCAGGCCGATGTCCTCGGCCAGCACGTCGGCCCGGGAGCGCACGTAGGAGGCGACGACCTCGGCCGGGTCGCGGATCAGCAGCACGTTGGTCAGCGCCGCGATCCAGTCCCGGGGCAGGCCCGGGATGAGGTGGTGGGTCATGTGCTTCTGGTAGTACACCCCGTCCACCGGCGCGGTCAGCTCGGCCACGACGGCCTGCCAGGACGTCTCGCCGGCCGCGATGACCTCGTCCCGGGCCGGGTGGTCGAGGCCGGTCTCGTGCAGGTAGTACGCGTACAGCGGCTCGTCGACGACGCGGGTGTCGGGCCGGTTCTCCCAGGAGCGCATCAGCGCGGTGGAGATGTTGCGCGGCCCGGACCACACCGCCAGCCGGACCCCGCTCACCGCCCGGCCACGTCCTCCCGGACCAGCTCCGCGTAGAGCTCCTGCAGGCGGGCCACCATCGGCCCGCGGCGGCCGGCCCCGATCCGCCGGCCGTCGACCGTGTGCACCGGCACCAGCCCGGCGAACGTCCCGGTGACGAAGGCCTCGTCCGCGCTGTAGACCTGGGTCAGCGAGAAGCTGCGCTCGGACGCCGGGATGCCCGCGCGCGAGCACACCCGCAGCACGTTGCCGCGGGTGATGCCGCCCAGGCAGTACATGCCGGTGGAGGTCCAGACCTCCCCGCCGCGCACGAGGAAGAAGTGGGTCGAGTTGCAGGTGGCGACGAAGCCGTGCGGGTCGAGCATCAGCGCCTCGTCCGCGCCCGCGGTGTAGGCCTGGATGCAGGCGGTGATGTCGTTGAGCTTGCTGTGCGAGTTGAGCCTGGGGTCGAGCATGTCCGGGTTGGACCGTCGCACGTGGACGGTGAACAGCGACAGTCCATTCTCGACGGTGGCCGGCAGCGGGTCCTTGTGCTCGGCGATGATGATCAGCGTGGCCGGTCCGGCCGACATCCGCGGGTCCTGGTACGGCGTGGACTTCGGGCCCCGGGTCACCATCAGCCGGACGTGCACGCCGTCGCGCATCTCGTTGGCGTCCAGCGTCCGGTAGATCTGCTCGGCCAGCTCGGCCCGGCTCCGGCCGATGTCGAGCGCGAGCGCGGCGGCGCCCTCCCAGAGCCGGTCGAGGTGCTGCTCCAGGAAGGCCGGGTGCCCGCCGCTGACCCGCAGCCCCTCCCACACCCCGTCCCCGAGCACGAACCCGGCGTCGAAGACGCTCACCACCGCCTGCGCCCGCGGCACCAGCCGCCCGTCGACGTTGATCAGGATGTCGGCGTTGCGCGGGTCGTCGGTGTGGTCGTGGCTGCCGTGGGCGGGCTCGGTCACCCCGCAGTTCTACCCCCTGCCGCCCGCGCCGGGGGCGGTTAGGGTCGAGGGATGGCGAGCGCCCTGGTCCCGGAGTCCCCAGCGACGAGCACCCTCGCCGGCGCGCTGCCCGGCCTGACCCTGGTCACGGATCCCGACGTGCTCCGCTCGCTCGGCCACGACGAGGCCGAGTGGGCGCCGGCCGGCGCCGCGGTCGGGGCGGTGCGGGCCCGCTCCACCGAGGACGTGCGCCGGGTCGTCGCCGCCTGCGCCGAGCGCGGCATCCCGGTGGTGCCGCGCGGCGCCGGCACCGGCCTGTCCGGCGGCGCCAACGCGGTCGACGGCGGGCTGGTCCTCGACCTGTCCACGATGGACCGGGTGCTGGAGATCGACACCGAGAACATGATCGCCGTCGTCCAGCCCGGCGTGGTCAACGACGACCTCAAGGCCGCGGTGGCCGCGCACGGGCTGTGGTATCCGCCCGACCCGGCCAGCGCGCCGTGGTCGACCATCGGCGGCAACGTCGCCACCAACGCCGGCGGCCTGTGCTGCCTGAAGTACGGCGTGACCCGCGACTACGTGCTCGGCCTGGAGGCGGTCGTCGGCGGCCCGGCGGGCGCGTACGGCACGGTGGTCCGGCTCGGGCGGCGGACCACCAAGGGCGTCAGCGGGTACGACCTGACCAGCCTGTTCGTCGGTTCCGAGGGCACCTTCGGGGTGATCACCGAGATCACGCTGCGGCTGCGCCCGGCCCGGGCGAGCGCGCCCCGCACGGTGGTCGGCGCGTTCGACGCGGTGGTCGCGGCGGGCGAGGCGGTGGCCGCGACCACCCGGCGCGGCCTGGTCCCGGCCGCGCTGGAGATGCTCGACCGGTTCACCCTGCGCGCGGTCGAGGACTGGAAGCACCTGGGCCTGGACGCCGACGCCGAGGTGCTGCTGCTGGCCCAGGTCGACACCCCCGGCCGGGCCGGCGACGAGGAGGCGGCCGCGGTCGCGGACGCGTTCCGCGGGGCCGGCGCGCTGTGGGCCGAGCAGTCCACCGACGAGGTCGAGGCCGAGGCGCTGTTCGCGGCCCGGCGGCTGGCGTACCCGGCGCTGGAGCGGCTCGGCCCGCTGCTCACCGAGGACGTCTGCGTGCCGCGGTCGAAGCTGCCGGACATGCTGGCCGCGATCGAGGACATCGCCCGCCGACACGACACCAGCATCTCCACGATCGCGCACGCCGGCGACGGCAACCTGCACCCGCTGATCCGCACGCCGGCCGGCGACGACGCGGCCCGGGAGCGGGCGCAGGGGGCGTTCGAGGAGATGCTGGCGGCCGCGATCGCCCTGGGCGGCACGGTCACCGGTGAGCACGGCGTGGGCCTGCTCAAGCGCGGCGGCATGCGCCAGGAGCTCTCGCCCGGGGTGCTGGCCATGCAGCAGGCGGTCAAGCAGACGCTCGACCCGCTCGACCTCTTCAACCCGGGCAAGGTCGTCGGGATCCCCTAGGGCCGCCGGTCCACCGCGGCGGCCCCGCCGCGGTCAGAGGTCGGTCAGGGGCACGGCCGGATCGGCCAGCCGGGCCGGGTCGGCGGGCCGGCCGACCAGCCCGCGCAGGGTGTCGTTGACGTCCCAGACGTTGACGTTCATCGCGGCGGTGACGGCGTCGCCGGCCAGCCAGAACGCGATGAACTCGCCCCCGGCCGGGTCGCCGCGCAGCACCAGCCGGTCGGCCGGGTCGTGGTGCCCGACGTACTCCATGCCCAGGTCGTACTGGTCGGTGTAGAAGTAGGGCTGCCAGTCGTACGTGCCGGGCCGGTCGAGGATCGTGGCCGCGGCCAGCCGGCCCTGCCGGATGGCGTTGTCCCAGTGCTCGACCCGCAGCCGGCCCAGGGTGGCGTGGCCGGCCGCGGCGACGTCGCCGGCGGCCAGCACGCGCGGGTCGGCCGTGCGCAGCCGCTCGTCCACCACGATCCCGTTGTCCACGGCCAGGCCCGCGGCCGCAGCCAGCTCGGTGTTGGGCGCGACCCCGACCGCCATGACGACCGCGTCGGCCGGCACCAGCTCGCCGTCGACCCGGACCCCGCCGTCCTCGACGGACCGCACCGCCGCGCCCAGGCGGAGGTCGACCTCGTTGCGGCGGTGCAGGTCGGCGAAGTGCCGGGCCAGCCCGTCGCCGAGGACGCGCTGCAGGGGGAGCGGCGCGTATTCCAGGACCGTCACCGGGTGCCCGGCCGTGCGGGCCGCCGCGGCCACCTCCAGGCCGATCCAGCCCGCGCCGATCACGACCCAGCGCTCGGCCGCGGCCAGGGCGTCGCGCAGCCGGTCGCTGTCGGCCCGGGTGCGCAGGGTGTGCGCGCGCTCCGCGCCCGGGATGCCGAGCGAGCGGGGACGGGCCCCGGTGGCCAGCAGCAGGTGCCCGTACGGGACCTCGGCGCCGGAGGCGAGGCGCACGGTCCGGGCGTCCCGGTCGATCGCGACGGCGCGGTCGGCCAGGCGCAGGTCGACCCCGTCGTACCAGCCGGCGTCGTGCACGTAGAGCTGGTCGGCGCTGCCCTTGCCCTGCAGGTAGTCCTTGGACAGGGCCGGCCGCTCGTACGGCAGCTCGTCCTCGTCGCCGATCAGCGTGATCGGCTCGGCGTACCCGTTCTCGCGCAGGGTGGTGATGGCGGTGGCGGCGGCGAGGCCGGCGCCGACGACGACGAGCGTCATGGGGGTCTCCGGGTCAGTCGAGCGCGGCGAGGAACTCGGCGCGGGTGGCGGGGTTGGTGCGCAGGGTGCCGGTCAGGGCCGAGGTCCGGGTGACCGCGCCGGCGGCGCGGACGCCGCGCAGCGACATGCAGGTGTGCTCGGCCTCGATGACGACGCCGACGCCCTGCGGCGCCAGCTGGTCGTCGAGCCAGTTCGCGACCTGCTGGGTGAGCCGCTCCTGCACCTGCGGCCGGCGCGCGAACAGCTCCACCACCCGGGCGAACTTCGACAGCCCGAGGATCCGGTCGCCGGGCAGGTAGCCGACGTGGGCGACGCCGGTGAAGGGCAGCAGGTGGTGCTCGCACAGCGACTGCACCGGGATGTCCTTGACCACGACGAGCTCGTCGTACTTCTCGTCGTTGGGGAAGGTGGTCAGCTCGAACGCGCGCGGGGTGAGCATCTCCGCGTACGCCCGGGCCATCCGGGCCGGGCTGTCGCGCAGGCCGGGACCGTCGGTCGAGACGCCCAGCGCCTCCAGGAACTCCTGGGCCGCCCGCGTCGCGGCGTCGATCCCGGTCTCGGCGTCCATGCGCGGCTCCCCGCTCTAGAAGACACTGACGTCTACGTTAGAAACTCCGCCCTCTAACGTCAAGCGCCATTGCCTAAAGAGATCCGCGACCCCGGGGTCGGACCGGCTACCGGACCGCGTCCAGGACCTGGAGCTGGACGCCGTTGGCGTACGTCCGGTGGTCGGTGAGGGTGAGCTTCTGCTTGTCCGTCGCGTCGGCGGGGAACAGCCGCCGGCCCGAGCCGAGCACGACCGGGAAGACCAGCAGGTGCCAGCGGTCGACCAGGCCGGCCTTGTGCAGGTCGTGCACCAGCGCGCCGCTGCCGGCGACCAGTAGCGGCCCGGAGTCCTGCTTCAGCGCGGCCAGCTCGGCCACCGACGGCACCACGGTGGTGTTGCGCCAGGCCGGGTCCGTCAGCGTGGTGGACACGACGTACTTCGGCAGGTCGCCGAGCGTCACCGCGAACCCGGCATCCTCGTCGCCGGTGCCCTCCCGCTGCGGCCAGGCCGCCGCGAAGCCGTCGTACGTGCGCCGGCCCAGGACGAGCCCGGCGACGCCGTCGTAGGCCTCGGAGACGGCGCCGTACACGGTCGGGTCCGGGTCGATGTCGAAGGTCCAGCCGGCGTGCGCGTAGCCGGCCTCGCCGCCGGGGGAGTCGATGACGCCGTCGACGGAGATGAACTCGGTGACAGTCAGGGTGCCCATGGTCGGTGTCCTCTCGGGGTGGGTGATCTTCCACCCTCCCTACGAACGGCGCCCGCGCCGATCGACACGCCGGGCGACGAACTTTCCGGACCCGACCGCGACCGCTCAGCTGGGCGGGGCGTAGACCTGCACGTGCCCGTCGGCCTCCCGTACGGGCAGCCGGGGGAGGGTGGCCGGGGGCGTCCGGAGCTGGGAGCGGACGACCGTGCCGGTGAGGGCGAAGACCGTACGGTGGCAGGGGCAGGCGAGCTCGCGCGACGCGGGCTGCAGGGCCAGCCGGCAGCCCTGGTGGGTGCACACGCCCGACACCGCCCGCAGCCGGCCACCGGTGCGCTCCACGAAGCCGGCCACCGTGCCGACGTCGAAGGCGTGCACGCCGCCGTCGGGCAGCTGGTCGCTGGGCACGACGGCCTGCCAGGCGCCCAGGGTCGGGTCGATGGTGCCGGTGTCCTCCGGGGCGGCGGCGATGCCGGCCGGGCCGGCGACGAGGTGGTCGATCCCGGCGCCCACGGCGGCCCCGGCCGCGGCCACCCCGGCGGCCTGGACGAACCGGCGCCGGGTCGGTCCCCGGGGTACGGCCGGCGCATCGGACCGGGACGCGGCCAGCCGCTGCTGCAGGCCCGCGGTGAACTCCTCGCTCGGCCCGTCGTCGCCGGCGCCGGCCGCGCGCAGCGCGATCGCCGTCCGGACCTGGTCCGCGTCCTCGTCGCTGCGCACCCGGAAGCGCCGCGGCCGCCGGTCGGCGAGCAGGTCCTCGACGTAGCGCCGCACCCCACCGGCCATCACGCACCCACCTTCGCCGCCGCACCGAGGGCCCGGTGCTGCAGCACCTTCGCGTTGGCCACGGTGATCCCCATGATGTCCGCCGTGTCGCGCACCGAGCAGCCCTCCAGGAACCGCAACCGCAGGATCGTCCGGTACCGGTCCGGCAACGCGCCCAGGATCGCATCGGCCCGCGCGGCCGCGTCCGCCGAGGCCGCGGTCGGCGCGTCGCCGAACACCGTCTCCACCCGCTCGTCGTCCAGCGTCGTCACCTGCACGCCGAGCGTCCGGCGCCAGTGCGAGGCCAGGACGGTGCGCGCGGTGGCCAGCAGGTAGGCCCGCACCTCGCCGACGCTGGCCGAGACCCGCAGCGGCCGCAGCGCGGTGAGGAACACCTCGGCGGTCAGGTCCTCGGCGTCGGCGCGGTTGCCGACCTTGGCGTAGATCGTGCGGTAGAGCCGGGTCACGTTGTCCCGGTAGATCTCCTCCCAGCCCGAGTACGCCTCGGCGGAGACCAGCCGCAGCCGCGGGACCTCGGTCCCGCGGTCACCGTCGTTCTCCTCCACAGACCGGCGTCCGATCCGCACCTGCCGCACCCCGCTCCACCGCCCGAGGCGCTGCGTGCGGCGCCCTCATCTTCCGATACGGGCCGGGGTTACGCGTAACCCCGGCCGCTATCCCCTGGCGTTCACACACACCCGTTCGGAAGTGGGAGACACCCGTGAAGTTGCATCGGACCTCGGTCGCGGCAGCGGCCGCGGCGGCGGCAGTCGTTCTCAGCGCGGTCGCGGCGCCGGCCGCGTTCGCGTCCGGAAAGGGCGGCGGCGGTGGCGGCGGTGGCGGCGGTGGCCGTCCCGGCGGCGACGGCGTGTCGACCGCCGGCGTCGGCACGCTCGGCAGCCCCTGGACGCTGAAGTCCAAGCACGACGACGACGGGCCCGGCCCGGTGGCGGGGGAGGAGTTCGAGATCGACACCCCGCTCGGGCACGTCTGGACGGTGACCTTCGCCGACAACGGGCAGCCGTTCTTCGGCCCGCAGGACGTGGCCGCGACCGCCACCGGCGTGCGCGCGATGGGCAAGGCCACCGACACCGGCACCGAGATGATCATGAGCGTGCACGCGGTCGACACGGCCACGGGCGAGGTCATCGACGGGGCCGTGGACCTGCCGGCGCTCTGATCCCGCACCGGCGCGCGGGCGGCGGCCTCCCAGCCGCAGCCCGCCCCGGAGCCGGGCGGCGGACCTCCAGCCGCCCCCCGGCTCCGGGCCGCACCTGGCTCCGGGCCGCACCTGGCTCCGGGCCGCATCTGGCTGCGGGCTGCACCCGGCTGCGGGCCGCTCTCGGCTCCGGGCCGCCCGGCTCCGGGCCGCACCCGGCTCCGGGCCGCCCTGCTCCGGGCCGCCCTGCTCCGGGCCGCCCGGCTCCGGGCCGCCCTGCTCCGGGCCGCATCC
>DATINN010000154.1:0-5377 GCA_035474175.1 Mycobacteriales bacterium
CCGTAGAGGGCGACCAAGACGAGGACGACGGTCGCGCCGGAGGCCAGCCGCAGGCCGTGGCTGACCGACGCCTGCCAGGACGCGACCAGCCCGAGCCAGCCAGCCAGCGCCGCGATCCCGATCGCGGCCAGGGTGACCCCGGCCAGCCGGTCGGACAGCAGCCGCCCGGCCGCGCCCGGCACCACCAGCAGCGCGATCACCAGCACCGTGCCCACGGCCCGGACCGCGGCCACCACCACCAGCGCCACGGCCAGGTTGAGCACCAGGTCCAGCACCAGCACCCGGTAGCCGCGGGCCTCGGCCCCGGCCGGGTCGAACGCCCGCAGCAGCAGCTCCTTGCCCAGCAGCCCGAGCGCCAGCAGCACGGCCGCGCCGAGCACGGCGGTGACCACGATCTGGGTCCGGTCGACGGTGAGGATCCGGCCGAACAGGAACGCGGTCAGGTCGGTGGTGAAGCTCGACCGCCGCGACACCAGGATCACCCCGAGCGCGAAGAACGCGGTCAGCACGATCGCCATCGAGGCATCCTCGGTCACCCGGGCCCGGGCGCCGAGCACGGTCAGCAGCACCGCGGACAGCCCCGCGAAGGCGAGCGCGCCCCAGACGATCCCGCCGGTGCCGGCGACCAGGAAGCCGATCACCACCCCGGGGAAGACGGTGTGGGTGAGCACGTCGGAGACGAACGCCAGCCGCCGCAGCACCACGAACACGCTGACCACGGCGCCGATCACGCCGAGCAGCACCGCCTCCAGCAGCGCCCGCTGCATGAACGGGCTGCTGAAGGGGTCGAGCAGGAAGGACATCAGCGGGCCACGATCACGTCGCCGCTGACCGAGAGGGCCTGTCCCCCGTACGCCCGGCGCAGCAGGTCGGGGGTGAGCGTCGCCTCGGTCGGGCCGAACGCGACCTGGTGCCGGTTGAGCAGGCAGACCTCGTCGCAGGCGAGGTGGGCCAGCGCCAGGTCGTGGGTGGACACGACGACCGCGGCGCCCTGCTCCTGCAGCGCGCTCAGCGCGGTCAGCAGGGCCTGCTGGCTGACCGCGTCGACCCCGTTGAACGGCTCGTCCAGCAGCAGCAGCCGCGGCCGCTGGGCGATGGCCCGGGCCAGCAGCACGCGCTGGCGCTGCCCGCCGGACAGGGTGCCGAAGCGGTCCCGGCTGCGCTCGGCCAGCCCGACCTGGGCCAGCGCCCCGGCCGCGATGGCCCGGTCCGCCGGCCCGGGGCGGCGCAGCCAGCCCACGTCCCGGTAGCGGCCCATCAGCACGACCTGGCCGACCGAGACCGGGAACTGCGCGTCCAGGGTGTCGACCTGCGGCACGTACGCGACGTCCCGGCGGGCCCGGGCCGGCGCCCGGCCCAGCACCTCGACCCGGCCCCCGACGACGTCGACCAGCCCCAGCACGGCCCGCAGCAGCGTCGACTTGCCCGCGCCGTTGGGCCCGATCAGGGCCACTGCCTGTCCACTGTGGACGGTGCCGTCGACGTCCTCGACGACGGTCGTCCGCCCGTACGCCAGGCTGGCGTGCTCGAAGCGCAGCGCGATCTCAGACCCGGCCACCCAGCGCCCTCACGATGGTCTCGGTGTTGTGCCGCTCGGCCCCGAGGTAGGTGCCGCCGGGCGAGTCGAGCGGGCCCAGGCCGTCGGCGAACAGCGCGTCCTCGCCGCCGACGACCTGCACGCCGGCCTCCCGGGCGACCGTCTCCGCGGTCCGCGGGGGCAGCGACGCCTCGGAGAACACGGCCCGGACGCCGGTCTGCCTGATCCTGGTGACGAGGTCGGACAGCTCGTTGCCGGAGAGCTCGGCGGCGCTGTCGAAGCTGGGGATGATCGAGCCGACGAAGGCGATCCGGTAGCGGGCGCAGTAGTAGCCGAAGGCGTCGTGGTTGGTGACCAGCTGCCGCTGCGCGGCCGGGATCGAGTCGATCGCGGCCTGGTCCTCGGCGTCCAGCGCGGCCAGCTTCCTCGTGTACGCCGCGGCGTTGCCCGCGTAGGTCGCCGCGCCGGCCGGGTCCTTGGCCGCGAGCGCGGCCTCGACGCCGGCGACCATGATCGTGGCGTTGCGGGGGTCGTGCCAGATGTGCGGGTCCTGGTCGCCGCCGTCCCGGGTCCGGATCGCCACCCCGCGGCTGGTGTCCACGACCGGGCCGTCGAAGCCGGCCGCGGTGACGGTGTCGTCCAGCCAGTGCTCCAGGCCGACACCGTTCTTCACGACCAGGTCGGCGTCGGCGATGGCCTGCACGTCGGCCGGGGACGGCTCGTAGTCGTGCGGGTCGACGCCGGGCTTGAGGATCTGGTCGACGTGCACCCGGTCGCCGCCGACGTTGCGGACGAAGTCGGCGACGACCGGGGTGGTGGCGACGACGTCGAGGGCGCTGTCCTTCCTCGCCCCGTCGCTGCTGGCGCAGCCGGTCAGGGCGAGCGCGGCGGCGAGCACGGCGAGGGCGACTCTCACGCCGCCAACGTACTCAATGTGAAAACCGTTGTCATCTTCGGGTGGGCATCAGCCGTCCCAGGCCAGGGCGCGGGCCCGGTCGAGCGCGGCGATGGAAGCGCCGGGGAAGACCGCGCGGCAGTGCGCGTCCCACTCCGGCGCCGGCAGCAGCCGGTCGCTGGTCTGGTGGTCGAGCCAGTCCGGGTCGAGCTGCAGGCGCAGCAGCTCGACCGCCTCCCCGATCGGCCGCCGCCGCAGGTCCTGCCGGAACGTCCGCCAGGCCCGGCGCCGGAACCAGGTCCTGGGCACGGCCGGGCGGTCGTCGACCAGGTCCACCAGCAGGACCCGGCCGCCGGGCCGCACCAGCTCGCGCATCCGGTAGAGCGCCGACGGGAACTCGTCCACGTGGTGCAGCGTGTACGCGGAGAAGACGAGGTCGAACCGGCCGTCCGTGGCCGGCTCGACCGCGCGCAGGTCGCGCTGCTCGTAGGTCACGTTGGGCTCGGGCCGGCGCCGCCGGGCGTAGTCGATCATCGGCCCGGACAGGTCGACGGCCAGCACCTCCTGGAAGCGCTCGGCCAGCATCGCGGTCTGCACGCCGGTGCCGCAGCCGAGGTCGACGGCCCGCCCGCCGGTGGGCGGCAGGTGGAACAGCAGCCAGGCCCGCAGGTCGGTGCCGAGCAGCGCGGAGATCCGGTCGTAGCGGGCCGGGAGGTGGTCGAAGGACTGCGGGTCCGCGCTCGCGGCCGTCCTCACTTGGCCCTCGGCAGGGAGATCGCCGGGTCCAGGAACTCGTTGGTGGCGATGTCGGTCGGCACCAGGTCCGGCGCCAGCTGCTTGTGCTGCCCGGTGAAGATGGGCACGTCGATCCGCAGCAGCCGCTGCACCCGGCCACCGGGCGCGAGGTCGAAGTCGCCCACCATCGGCGTCCGCCCGTTGGTGACGAGGTCGTCGTCCCGCATCACGTCGACCGCGTGCCGGGACCGGTCGACGGAGTCGGTGTAGGCCTGCCGGGTCGAGTCCACGATGGACAGAACCGTCCGGATGAGAGGGTCGGGCCGGGCCATGAAGTCCACGGTGGCCTGCTGGAGCATCGGCACCAGCTTGCGCAGGCAGCCGGCCAGCCGGCCCTTGTCCCCGGCCCGGATCGCCAGCAGGTTGCGGTAGTTGGGATAGCCGGAGTCGGCGACCAGCTGGTAGGTCAGCGGCTTGCCCCAGGCCTTCACCTCGTGCTCGAACTTCCACGGCTCCGACGTCGCGAACCCCTGCACCGCGATCGCGCCCCGGCTGGCGGCCAGCCGGTCCGGCGAGCCGTCGTACGAACCGTCCACCTGCGACGGTCGCAACAGGCCGGAGCCGAGCAGGTAGTCCATGTAGGTGCGCTCGCCGTTGAAGAACAGGACCTTGGTGTCGGTCTGGCCGATGTCCGCGATCGAGTTGAAGGTCGGGTGCGCGGCCGGGTCCCACATGATCACCAGCGGGTCGACGTCGTACGGGGTCATCACGCCGGTGACGGGCTGGTCCTTCGAGTTCTGGATGGCCTCGTCCAGCGGGATCATGCCCAGGGTGATCGAGCGGTCGGCGTACATCTGGGCCGAGACCTGCTGGAAGCCGATGGCGGGGCCGCCGGCCCGGATCTCGATCTTCACCCCGGTGTCGACGCCGTGGGCGACCAGGGGGCCGGTGACGCGCTTGCGGGCGGCGTCGACGGTGTAGCCCCGGCCGAGCAGCTCGTACGCGACGAAGTGCTCGATCTGCGTGTACCAGGAGGCTTGGACGACCACGGTGGCCGGGCAGACGCCGCGCAGGCTGGCGTCCGTGCGGGCGGCCTGCTGGCCGCCTTGCCCGGCGGCCGGGGCGCCGCTGGAGCAGCCGGCCGCGAGGGCGGCGGCGAGCGCGACGGCGAGCAGGAACCGGGGTCTCGGGCGGCGGCCGTCGACGGGCAGCATGAAGGCGCTCCTCCGGGAAGCGGGAGTGATGATTGCTTGCGCCTTGATGATGCCGGTGTGCATCTGTCCACGCAAGGATGATCCACTCGTGTCCGCCTCGACCGGGTTCGCCACGGCTTGGTCACGGTGCCCGGAGTGAGCCAATATGCTGCAATGATGGTTCGTGATGATGCATCGTTGCGGTGGAGTGACGGTGACACTGTCCCTACTGTCTCTGCGGGGCGGAGACCGGGTGGTGACATGACGGAGCAGGGCGCGTCGGATGGTGGCGCGGGACCCGAGGACCGGGCCCGGCTGGCCGCGTTCGGCCTCCGGATCAAGCTCCTGCGCGTGAGCCGCAGCTGGTCCCAGGAGCAGCTGGCCGAGGCCGCCGGCATGCACCGCACCTTCATCGGCCAGGTCGAACGCGGTCAACGCGGCCTCAACGTCCTCGGCCTCTGGCGCCTGGCCGCCGCCTTCAACATCCCCATCGGCGACCTCTTCCTGGACGTAGAAGGCCACCCCATCCCCTGACGGCGGTACCTAAGGCAGGCCCTCGCGCAGCCGCCCGGCCGCCCCGGCACTCCACCCCCGCCTGCACCGCGGGTCAGCGGCGCGGCGGGTCGGCGGCGCGCGACGGGATGGCGGCGCGACGGGATGGCGGCGCGACGGCGCGGCGGGTCGGCGGCGCAACGGATCGGCGGCGGTTCGGCGGCGGGTCGGCGGCGGGTCGGCGGCACGGCGGGTCAGCGACGCAGCGGATCGGCGGCGGTTCGGCGGCCCGGCCGGTCGGCGGCGCAGCGGGTCGGCGGCGGGACCACCGTCCCGACCGCAAGCGACCGGAACGCGGGTCCGCGGGGCTCGGCCCCGCGGCAGACACAGAGAGCGACCCCCGTCCGCGCTTTCCGCGGACAGGGGTCTCCAGTTGCTCGTGGAGGTGGCGGGAATCGAACCCGCGTCCTCCGGCGGTTTGACAGGGCTTCTCCGGGCGCAGCTCGTGGTGTCTCTACTCGGCCC
>DATINN010000155.1:0-6080 GCA_035474175.1 Mycobacteriales bacterium
AAATGTTTCAGTTATCGGCTGGTAATCCTTGCCGGCGGCAACTAGCGGGACCCGTAGGGCGGCGGCTGCTGACCCGGGTAACCGTTGCCGGGCTGCGGCCCGTACGGCGGGCGGCCGGGCTGGGCCGGCGGCTGGCCGGGATAGCCGGCCTGCGGGCTGTAGCGCGGGGCGGGCTGCTGGCCTGACGGCGGCCCCGAGTACTGCGGCGGGGGCGCGGGGCGCGACGGCGGCAGCGCCCGCGGGCCGTCGTCGCCCTCGGGCTGGTCGTCCTGCCCGTCGGGCTCGTCGTAGGACAGGTTGGAGTGCGCCTCGGCCGTCTCCGCGTCGCGGTCCGACGCGCGGATCTCCGCCTCCGGCTGCAGCCGGGCCGGCGGCAGCTTGGAGTCGAACCACTCCTCGGTGTCCAGCGACTCGTACGGCCGGGCGGGCGCGCCGGAGGACTTGGCCGCCTCGGTCAGCCAGCTGGCGCCCGGCGCCTGGCCGTCGCCGGTGGCCGCCCCGGTCAGCCCGGACAGGCCCTGCAGGGCCTGGGAGAACTCGCTCGGGATGATCCAGAGTTTGTTTGCGTCGCCCTGGGCGATCTGCGGCAGCGTCTGCAGGTACTGGTACGCCAGCAGCTTCGGGTCCGGGTCGGCGGCGTGGATCGACGCGAACACCGTCTCGATCGCCTTGGCCTGGCCCTGCGCGGCCAGGTAGCGCGCGGCCCGCTCACCCTCGGCCCGCAGGATCCGGGACTGCCGCTCGGCCTCGGCGGCCAGGATCGCGGACTGCTTGGCACCCTCGGCGGCCAGGATCTGGGCCGCCTTCTGGCCCTCGGCCGTCTTGATCGAGGACTCCCGGTTGCCCTCGGCCTGCAAGATGATCGCCCGCTTGTCCCGGTCGGCCCGCATCTGCTTCTCCATCGCGTCCTGGATGGACAGCGGCGGGTCGATGGCCTTGAGCTCGACCCGGGCGACCCGGATCCCCCACTTGCCGGTGGCCTCGTCCAGCTCGCCGCGCAGCTTGGAGTTGATCTGGTCCCGGGAGGTCAGGGTCTGCTCCAGGTTCATCGAGCCGACCACGTTGCGCAGGGTGGTCACGGTGAGCTGCTCGACCGCCTGGATGTAGTTGGCGATCTCGTACGTGGCCGCGCGCGGGTCGGTGACCTGGAAGTAGATGACCGTGTCGATGTTCACCGTCAGGTTGTCGGCGGTGATCACCGGCTGCGGCGGGAACGAGACGACCTGCTCGCGCATGTCGATCATGGCCCGGACCCGGTCGGCGAACGGGATCAGCACGTGCGGCCCGGGCGCCAGGGTCCGGGCGTAGCTGCCCAGCCGCTCGACCACGCCGGCGCGGGCCTGCGGGATGATCCGGATGCTGCGGACCAGCACCACCACGATGAACGCGATGATGACCAGGAGGGCTATCAGGCCGGCTTCCATGTCAGCTCCAGTGCGTTATACGGGCCCGGTCGCTCCCGGGGACGTTGCTCACTCGTGGGACCAGACGACAGCGGTGGCGCCGCGGATCTCCATCACCTGCACGGTCGCGCCGACCGGCAACACCTGCAGCGGGTCGTAGGCCTGGGCCGACCACTCCTCGCCGGCCAGCTTGACCCGGCCGCCGTGCTGGTCGACCGTCCGGACCACCACCGCGTTGCGGCCCTTGAGCGCCTCGATGCCGGTCCGCTCGCCGCTGCCCGGCGGCAGCGTCAGCCGGCGCTTGGCCAGCGGCCGGGCCACCGCCACCAGCCCGAGCGAGACGACCGCGAAGACGCCGACCTGCAGCGCGAAACCGGCCCCGAGGGCGGCCGCACCGGCCGTGGACAGGGCCGCGACGGCCAGCATGATCAGCACCAGGTCGAGCGACAGTGCCTCGGCGATGGCCAGGACGCCGGCGGCGAGGAGCCAGATCAACCACGCAGGCACGACGTCAGTCTTTCACGATCGGGCTAACCCGGCCCCGGCGCGGTCACGAAGTCGATCAGCTCCTCGACCGCCCGCAACAGCGGCACCTCGAGGTCCGCGTACGAGTCGACGGCGCCGAGGACGCGGCGCCAGCCGTCGCGGGGCTCGCCCCACCCCAGCCGCCGCCACACCCCGGTCTTCCAGTCCTCCCCCTTCGGCACCCCGGGCCAGGCCCGGATGCCGAGCGCGGCCGGCTTGACCGCCTGCCAGACGTCCACGTACGGGTGGCCGACGACGAGGACCTGCGGGTCGGTGACCGCGGCCACGATCCGGCTCTCCTTGGAGCCGGGCACCAGGTGGTCGACCAGCACCCCGAGCCGGCGCCCGCGGTCCGGGCGGAAGGCGCGGACGGCGCCGGCCAGGTCGTCGATGCCGTCCAGCGGCTCGCCCACCACGGCCTCGATCCGCAGGTCGTCGCCCCAGACCCGCTCGACCAGGGCGGCGTCGTGCACGCCCTCGACCCAGATCCGGGAGCCGCGGGCGACCTGGGCCTTGACCCCGGCCACGGCGACCGAGCCGGAGGCGGTCCGGCCGGGCCGGCGCGGGGCCGGCGCGGCGACCGGGCGGGTCAGCGTGACCGGCTGCCCGTCGAGCAGGAAGCCGGCCGGACCGAGCGGGAACATCCGCCGCCGGCCGTGCCGGTCCTCCAGCGTGACCGCGTCCTTCTCGCAGCCGACGACCGCGCCGCAGAAGCCGGTGCCGGCCTCCTCGACGACCAGGTCGCGGTCGGCGGGCACGGTCGGGATCGTCTTCTTCCGCCGCCAGTCCCCGGCCAGCACGTCGGTGCCGTAGTCGTCGCTGCGCACGTCCCGGACCGTACGGGCCGGGATGGCCGGGTCCGGGGTGGCGCGCCGGTTCGGATGGGCCGTGTCGGACGGAGCACGTAGGGTGGCCGGCGTGAGGGTGCGCTCCGGGGTGTTCGCCGCCTGGGCGTCGGCCTGGCTGGCCGGCGAGGCGGCGTACGACGACGTGGTCGCCCGGGTGACCGGCGACGACGAGCCGCACCGGGTGACCGGCCTGCCCGGGGCCGAGGGCGAGCGGCCGCTGGGCTGGGCGCTGCCGCTGCTGCGCTCCCCGGTGGGGGTCCGGGTGGTGCTCCCGGTCGCCGGCGACCCGCGCGGCCTGCCCGGCCCGGGCCCGTTCACGACCGCCGCGCTGACCGCGGGCGAGGCCGTGGTCGGCCGGGGCATCGGGCTGGTGCCGCAGGTGACCACGCACGGCTCGGCCCTGGACCGGACCGAGAGCGTGCTCTGGACGGCGTACGGGATCGGCGAGCCGGCGCCCGACCCGCTCACCGTGGCCGAGGCCGAGCACGACCTGACCGCGGCCACCCGGGACGCGGCGTCCGCGCTGGCCGCGCTCGACGTGGCGAGCTGGCGGCCGGAGGTGGCCGACGGGCTGGCCCGGGTGCGCCGGGGCGTGACCCCGGACCTGCCGCCCGGGCACGAGGCCCGGGCGGTCCGGCTGCTGGCGTCGGCCGACCGGCTCTCGGCGGTGCTCGACCTGGCCCGCGCCGACGCGCCCGGCGGTGCGGTCACCGGCACCGAGGCCCGCGCCCGCGACGACGCCCTCCGCCCGCTGGCCGCCGCCGTCCGCCGGGCCCGCCTCGCCGCCTACAACGCGGTCCCCAGCCGGCACCGGTAGCCCGGCGGGGTTCGTCAGACCCGCTGTGCCGTCAGCACCAGGTACTCCCACTGCATCGGGTGGCCGGCCGAGCGGGCCAGCCCGGCGAGGTCGGCGTCCAGGGCGGCCGTGCGCTCCGGGTCGTCGGCCAGGTTGCGGTAGGCGGCCAGCGTCGGCCCGTACCGGGTCTTGAAGTAGTCGCGGAAGTCCTCCGGCGCCCCGAAGCGGTCCACCGGGAGGGTGCCGGTCCGGGCCGAGATGCCGGTGACCCGGTCGCCGAGCAGCTCCCGGACGTGCCCCTCGTCGCCCCACAGCGGCGGCGGCTGCGCCCCCGGCGGCGGCGCCGGCACGTACGGCCGCATCGTGGCGAAGAGCTTCCCGATGAACCCGCCCGGCGTCCAGCTCAGCAGCGCGATCGTGCCGCCCGGGCGGCAGACCCGGACCAGCTCGTCGGCCGCGGGCCGGTGGTGCGGCGCGAACATGACGCCGATGCAGGAGAGCACCGCGTCGAACTCGCCGTCCGCGAACGGCAACGCCTCCGCGTCCGCCTCCCGCCACTCCAGCTCGACGCCGGCCGCCGCGGCCCGCCGCCGCCCGTCGTCGAAGAGCTCCGGGGTCAGGTCGGAGGCGGTCACCCGGCCGCCGGCCAGCGCGGCCGGGATCGCGGCGTTGCCGGTGCCGGCGGCGACGTCGAGCACCCGGTCGTCCGGCTTGATGCCGGCCGCGTCGGCGAGCACGCCGCCGAGCGGGGCCACCAGCTCGGCGGCGACCGACGGGTAGTCGCCGGACGCCCACATGGCCCGGTGCCTGGCCTTGAGCGGGTCCGTGGTCGTGGTCATGAGGTTCCCTCCCCGTACCGGATCCCTGCTGGATCCTTCGGGACGGGACGCTACGAGCGGGCGCCGGGGCGCCTCCAGTCCTCGATCTGTACCGGACGTCCCGCTGCCCCTAACCTCGGGCCATGGGAGCGTCGTACGGGCAGTTCTGCCCGGTCGCCAAGGCGATGGAGCTGCTGGACGAGCGCTGGACGCTGCTCGTCGTCCGGGAGCTGGTGCTGGGCAGCCGCTCGTTCAGCGACCTGCGCCGCGGGAACCCGCGGATGTCGCCGACGCTGCTGTCCAAGCGGCTGCAGCAGCTGGTCCGGGCCGGGGTGGTGCGCCGCGACGGCGACGGCCGCTACCTGCTGACCGAGGCCGGGCAGGAGCTGCGGCCGGTGGTGGAGGCGATCGGCGTCTGGGGCACCCGGTGGATCGGCGAGCTCGGCGACGCCGACCTGGACCCGAAGCTGCTGCTGTGGGACATGCACCGCAACATCGACCAGGACGCCGTGCCCCCGGGCCGGACGGTGGTGCGGTTCTGGTTCGCGGAGCTGACGCCGCGGATGCGGGAGTGGTGGCTGGTCATCGACGGCGCCGAGATCGACGTGTGCGACGCCGACCCGGGCCACCCGGTCGCCGTGACCGTCCGGGCCGGGCTGCGCGACCTGGTGCGGGTCTGGCGCGGCGACCTGAGCTGGCCGGACGCGGTCCGGGCGGGGCTGCTGGAGGTGGACGGGCCGTCGGCGCTGAGCCGGGCGGTGCCGAGCTGGTTCACCCTGTCGCCGTTCGCGGCGGTGCCGAGGCCGGTCCCCACCGCCTGAGCCCCACCGCCTGAGCCCCACCGCCTGAGCCCCACCGGCTGAGCCCCATCGGCTGGCCGCTCAGGCGGGCTGCTGGGGCTCGCTCAGGCCGGCCGGCTCGCGGGGGTCGGGCGGCGTACGGGGGCCGGGCAGCAGTCCAGCGGGCACACGTCGTGGCTCGGGCCCATCGGGCCCAGCGCCAGCTTCGGCGCCCCCGAGCGCCGCTCCGCCACCAGCTGCCCGACCATCGCCACGAACCGCGGGTCGGTCCCGACCGTCGCCGCCCGCGCGTAGTCCAGCCCGAGCTCGGCCGCCGTCTCGGCCGCCTCCTCGTCCAGGTCCCACAGCACCTCGACGTGGTCGGACACGAACCCGACCGGCGACACCACGACCGCCTTCGTGCCCGCGGCGGCCAGCGCGGTCAGGTGGTCGCTGATGTCCGGCTCCAGCCACGGCACCGATGGCGGCCCCGACCGCGACTGCCAGACCAGGTCGAAGTCCGCCCCCGGCCCCCGGACCGACTCCGCCACCAGCCGGGACGCCTCCCGCAGCTGCGCGGTGTAGAGGTGGCCGCCCGGCCCGCTGGCGGTCTCCATCGACATCGGGATCGAGTGCGCCGTGAACACCAGCCGGGCGTCCGCCGGCGAGGGCAGCGTCGCCAGCGCGGCCCGCACCCCGTCCGCGGCCGGCTCGATGAACCCCGGGTGGTTGAAGTAGTGCCGCAGCTTCTCCAGCTCCGGCGCGCCCTCCCCCACCGCGGCCCGGGCCCGGGCCAGGTCGTCCTGATACTGCCGACACCCCGAGTACGACGTCAGCGCGCTGGTCACGAACACCAGCGCCCGCCGCACGCCGTCCGCGCGCATGGTCGCGACGGTGTCCTCGACCAGCGG
>DATINN010000156.1:0-14638 GCA_035474175.1 Mycobacteriales bacterium
CTCGCTGATCCCCAGGTGTTCCATCGCTTCTCCCTGACTGTGGTTGGGGTGGGACTAGCGCGTCCCGACCGGCGTTTCGAGCTCTTCGGGCCGTGCGGCCGGCGTGCTGACCGCCGGCTCGGCGAAGCGGGTGCCCAGCGCGCGCAGCCCCGGCGGGGCCCACCAGTTCCAGCGCCCGAGCAGCTTCATCAGCGCGGGCAGCAGCAGGGCCCGGACCAGGACGGCGTCGACGGCCACCGCGACCACCGCGCCGAGCCCGAGCTCCTTGATGTACGTGATCTTCGAGACCATCAGCGTGCCCAGCGCGATGCACATCAGCAGGGCGGCCGAGGACACGATGCGACCGGTGCGCTCCAGCCCGTGGGCCACGGCCTCGGTGTTGGACAGGCCCGAGTCCCGGGCCTCCTTGATCCGGCCGAGCAGGAAGACGCCGTAGTCGGTGGTGAGCGCGAAGGCCAGCACGAACAGCAGCACCTTCGACTCCGGCTCCAGCGAGCCGGTGCTGGTGAACCCGAGCAGGCCCTCGAAGTGGCCCTGCTGGAAGACGAACACCAGCACCCCGTACGTGGCGCTGAGGGTGAGCAGGTTCATCAGGACGGCCTTGATCGGCAGCACCACCGAGCCGGTCATCACCAGCAGCGCGATCAGCGCGGTGCCGATGAGGATGCTCAGCGCCAGCGGCAGCTTGTGCCCGAGCGACGCCTGCTGATCCAGGTAGCGGGCCGGCTCGCCGCTGACCGCGAGGTCGAGCGGTCCGGCGTCGAGGGCGCGCAGGCTGCGGACCGCGGTCTGGGACGCGTCGGAGACGGCGTCGCCGCGGCTGATCACGTCCAGCTGCCAGAGGCCGGCGCCGACCTTGACCGGCGGCTGCACCGCGGCCACGCCGGGCAGCGAGCGGACCTGGCCGGCCAGCGCGGCGACCTGCGGGTCGGCGCCGTCCGGGCCGTGCACGGCGACCACGATCGGGCTGGAGGCGTTGGCCCCGAAGGTGGCGTCGACCTGCTCGGACACCTGCCGGGCGCTGGCATCCGCGGGCAGCGCGCCGGCGTCCGGCCGGCCGAAGGAGATGCCCAGCACGGGCAGGCCGATCGCGATCAGCAGCACCGCGGTGGCGACCGCGACCGCGACGGCGCGGCGCATCACGAACTGGGCCAGCCGGTACCAGAAGCCGTTCTCGTCCGGGCGGGCGCTGCGGTGCGCCGCCCGCTGCAGCCGCTTCGGCGCCAGCGCGTTGACCCGCGGGCCGAGCTTGGCCAGCACCGCCGGCAGCACCAGCAGCGCGGCCAGCCCGGAGATGGCGGAGACGGCGAGGCCGCCGATGCCCATCGAGCGGACGTTCTGCTGCGGGAAGACGAGCAGGGCCAGGAAGGCCAGGAACACCGTGCCGGAGGAGAACGCGACCGTCCGGCCGGCGCCGGCCATCGTGCGGGCCAGCACCTCCTCCGGTGGGCCGCCGACCGCGAGCTCCTCGCGGTAGCGGCTGACGATGAACAGCGCGTAGTCGATGGCCAGGCCGAGCCCGAGCGCGGTGACCAGGTTGACCGAGAAGATCGAGACGGTGGTGAAGGCGACGATCGTGCGCAGCACGGCCAGCGTGCCGATGATCGACACGGCCGCGACGATCAGCGGCAGCGAGGCCGCGACCAGGCCGCGGAAGAACAGGAAGCTGAGCAGCAGCAGGATCGGGAACGCCAGCACCTCGGCGGTCGAGGAGTCCTTGCGGACCTGGTCGTCGATCTGCGCGTACACCAGCTGGGGACCGCCGGAGGACACGCCCTGGATCCGGTCCAGCTGGTCCTTCAGCGCCAGCGCGTCCTTGCGGGCGGCGGTGCCGTCGGCGGGCCTGAAGTAGGCGGTGACGACCGTGGTGGTGCCGTCCGCGGAGACCGCCGTGCGGGCCGGGGTGCCGAACGGCGCGGCGACCCGGCCGACCACCGGCTGCTGCTGGACCACGCCGACGACCTGGCTCACCAGCGCGCGGCCGGTGGCGCTGTCGATGCCGGCCGGGCTGCGGACCAGGGCCACGTAGTCGGGCTCGGCGCTGGAGCCGCTGACCCGGGCCAGCTCGTGCGCGGCGACCACGCTCTCCGAGCTGGGGGCGTCGAAGTCGTCGGCCGCGGAGCTGAGCTTGCTCTGCACCATGCCGCCCCAGGCGGCGCACAGGATCACGAAGCCGAGCGCGAGAAGGCCGACCAGGTTGCGGCGGCGATGGAGGAAGAATCCGAGACGGGTCAGCACGTGCGGCTCCTGGAGTCCTGTAATGCCTGTACAGGGCGGTGCAGCCGCAGGGTGGTTCTGCGTCTGCACCCACCAAGAGGAGGGCACGTACCGAGACGTTCCCCGCTGTTTCGGGCGGTTAGCGGCGGGCCATCCCGAAGGCTGGGACCGGCCAGGCCGGCAGCCGCCGCGGCCGCAGCCGGGCCGCGACCAGCAGGGCCGCCACCGCCACGGCCACGCCGGCCACCACGTCGAGCACGTAGTGGTTGCCGGTGACCACGACCGCGACGGCGGTGGCCAGCGGGTAGAGCAGGACCAGCCGGCGGCCGCGGCGGCCGGCCAGCAGGGCCAGGGCCACGGCCGCGGTCCAGGTCGCCCAGGCCAGGTGCAGCGACGGCATGGCCGCGTACTGGTCGGCGGCGACCGGGCCGGCGTGCGGCGGCCCGAAGCCGGCGGCCGCGGCGGCGTCGACGTAGCCGGCGCCGGGCAGCAGCCGGGGCGGCATGACCGGGTAGACCAGGAAGACCAGCAGGCCGACCACGTTGGTCAGCACCAGGGCGGTGCGGAAGCGGCGGTACACGTCCGGGCGGCGCCACCAGCACCAGGCCAGCACGGACAGCGTCACGCTGAGGTGGGCCAGCTGATACCACCAGGCCGCGACCAGCGAGACCGGCTGGTGCGCGGCCAGCCAGTGGGTCGCGGACAGCTCGACGTCCAGGTGCAGCCACCGCTCCACCGCCAGCACGTCCTCGGCGTGCCGCCGGGCCGGGCCGGACCGGGTCGCCTCCAGGCTGCGGACCCAGTCGTACACCTTGACCAGCACCAGGACGACGACGAGCTCGACCAGGAGGTTGGCGCGCCTAACCCGTGGCACCGAGCACGGTGGTCCGGGCGGGGCGCACGAGGTCATCGGCCGCAGCGTACGCGGCGGAGGTGCGGGCCAGGACCGAGGACCAGCCCAGGTCGGGCGGCGCCGACCGGCTGTGCGCGGCCATCCGCTCCCGCTCGGCCGGGTCGGCCGCCAGCCGGGCCAGGTCCCGGACCATCTCCGCGTCGCTGCCGGCCAGCAGCCCGTCCCGGCCGTGGGTGACGAACGAGCCGATGCCGGAGCCGCCCCGGGCCAGCACCGGCAGCCCGCTGCAGCGCGCCTCCAGGGCCGCGATCCCGAACGACTCCAGCACCGCGGGCGCCACGAACAGGTCGGCCCGCTCGAAGATCCGGCGGATCCCGGTGCGCGGCAGCCGGCCGGGCAGCTCGACCCAGTCGCCCATCCGGTGCCGCCACAGGTAGCGCTCCAGCGCCGGGCGCTGCCGGCCCTCCCCCACGATCACCGCCCGCAGGCCGACCGCGGGCGAGAGCACCGACCGGGCCCGGCGCAGCATCCGCAGCAGCGGCAGCGGGCGCTTGCGCGCGGCCAGCCGCATCACCGCGACCAGGACGACCTCGTCCGGGTCGCGGTCGGCCCGCCGGACCCGCCAGTCGGCCGGGTCGGTGCCGTTGGGCAGCACCAGCACCGGCCGGTCCGGGCCGACCAGCCGCCGGACCGAGGCCGCGGCCACGTCGCTCACCGCCGTCCACTGCACCGGCCAGGAGGCCCAGCCGGCGACCGTGTCCGCGGCCCGGAACAGCGGCTCGTACGGGGACAGGAACGAGTGCAGGGTGACCACCGCGGGCAGGCCGGCGGCGGCCGCCACCGACGCCGACGCGAACGCCAGCGGCGAGAACACGCCTGCGTGCGCGTGCACCACGTCGTACCGGCCGGAGCGGAGCAGCTCGCCGATCACCCGCGGCGCGCCCGGGTGCAGCGCGGTCGGGTGGCGGAAGGACTCGGTGACCCGGCGTACCGGGACGGCGCTGTCCCCGGTCCCGGGGGTGGCGGTCAGGATCTCGACGGTGTGGCCGGCGGCCTGCTGGCGCAGCGCCAGGTCGCGGACGTGCATCTCGATCCCGCCCAGCCGGGGCAGGTAGAAGTCGGTGACGTGGGCGATCCTCATCGGGCCACACTGTCGGCGTGCCGCACACGCTGGTGACCTTCCACGCCCACCCCGACGACGAGGCCCTGCTCACCGCCGGCACCATGGCCCGGGCCGCGGCCGCCGGGCACCGGGTGGTGCTGGTGCTGGCCACCGACGGCGGGTCCGGGCTGGCCGCGGCCGGCTTCGGCACCGGCGGCACGCTGGCCGCGCGCCGCCGGGCGGAGGCGCAGACCGCGGCGGCCGCGCTGGGGGTGGCCCGGGTCGAGTTCCTCGGCTACGACGACTCCGGGATGGCCGGCGCGCCGTCCGGGGCGCCCCGGCCGTTCGCCTCGGCCGACCCCGCCGAGGCGGCCGGCCGGCTGGCCGCGATCCTGCGCGAGGAGGGCGCGGACGTGCTCACCTCGTACGACCCGGCGGGCGGGTACGGCCATCCGGACCACGTGCAGGTGCACCGGGTCGGCGCCCGGGCCGCGGCCCTGGCCGGCACGCCGGTGCTGCTGGAGGCGACCGTCGACCGCGACCTGCTGCGCCGGGCGCTGCGGCTGCTGCGCTGGGTGCCGGGGCTGCCGGCCGGGTTCGACGCCGGGTCGGTGGGATACACGGCCCGGGCCGAGCTGACGCACCGCGTCGACGTGCGCGCGTTCACCGGGCCCAAGCGGGCGGCGATGGCCGCGCACGCCAGCCAGGCCAGCGCCGACCAGGGCGCCCGGACGCTGCAGGTGCTGCTGCGGCTGCCGGGACCGGTCTTCGACCGGGTCGTGGGCCGGGAGTGGTACCGGCGGCCGGGTCTCCGGCCGGGCCGGCCGCTGCTCGGCGACGTGTTCGCCGGGCTCCCGGACTGAGCGGGCCGCTGCGATCATGCCGCCGAAGGATAGGGAAGATCGGCTGGGCCGGCGGCCGTCCCGGGCGGACTTGAGGAGCAATTTGCCTACGCCCTGCCGCCTCTCCACGAGATGAGTAGCAACGTAGATCGGCGACACGGTCCGCGGGAGATCGTGCCGGAGGCGCTGGTGCACTGCGCCGTGCAATCCGGCCGCACGAATCTGGCCGCGCACATCCTGCGCGGGCGGCCGGCGCGGCGGGAGCCCGACCGGCGCCGGCTGCACGCGCGATCGGCCGGCACCCCGTCGTAGGGGCACGGATTGGTTGCTCGTACACCTAAATTTGAGTATGCCCCCGGGCAGGGGTGCCGGCATACGCTGACCCGGCGGTGGCCGGGAGCAACCCCCGTGGCTCCCGGTCCCCTGCACCCCACGCGCCCCGCCCCGGTCCCCCCCGAGCGGGGCGCGCCCCTGTCCCGGACCGGCCGTCAGCGGGACAGCGCGGCCAGCGTCTCGGCCTCGCTGACCACGTCGGCATACTTGGCCTGCAGGTCGAGCAGGTTGGCCTCGTGCGGCCGGGGGTCCCGGTCCCCGACCGCGTCCCGGACCACGACCGGGACGAAGCCGTGCTGCATCGCGTCCAGCGCCGTCGCCCGCACGCACCCGCTCGTGGTCAGCCCGACCACGATCACGGTGTCCACCCCGGACGCGCGCAGCGTCGAGGCCAGCGAGGTGCCGAAGAAGCCCGACGCGTACTGCTTGGTCACCACGATCTCGCCCGGCGCCGGCGCGACCGACGGCGCCGGCTCGCCCAGCGGGCAGCCCTCGTCGAAGACCCAGAGCGAGGGCACCTTGCGGCGGAACACCCCGCCGTCGGCGCCGCCGGGCTGGTAGCGCACCCGGGTGTGCAGCACCGGCACGCCGGCCGCCCGGGCCGCGCCGATCACCCGGGCCGCGGAGTCGACCGCATCCTCGACGCCGGCGTAGAGCGGCGACTCCTTGTCCAGGTATGCCATGGCGATGTCGACGGCGACCACCGCGGGCGCCGCCCCGAACCCCAGCCGGCCGCTGAACCCGGCCGCGGCGTACTCGGCGTCGAGGTCGCTCATGCCGGCACCGCCCGGAACACCGGCGGCCGGGGCGCGGGCAGCCCGGTCTCGGCCAGGCACCGCTCCCGCAGCTCCTCGATCCCGGGCCCGCGGACGAAGATCTCGGTCCCGCCGCGCTCCGCCGTCAGCTGCCCGCGCAGCGCCTCCGTCGCCGCCGCGTCCACGTCGCCGTCGGCGTCCAGCACCACGCCGTAGCGGCGGGCACCCTCGGCCGACACCAGCCCGCGGCGGACCTCCAGCGCGACCAGGGCCGGATCCCGCGTGTAGGGGTCGCCCCACCCGCCGCCGCCCCAGGTCACGTAGTGCAGCAGGTCGCCGGCCACCACCCGCACGTTGTCGCACTTGCTCGGCAGCACCTCCCGGCTGCCGTCGGCCCGCTCCAGCACCTTGCGCGAGCGCATCCCGGGCTCGCCGCCGTTGACGCCCCAGGGGTAGGTGAACCAGCGGTCGTCGTGGATGGACACCGTGCCCGGCTCCAGGAACCGGTAGACGACGTCGATCCCGTTGCCGCCGCGGAAGAAGCCGGGGCCGCCGGAGTCGGCCACGGTCTCGTACGACTCGATCCGCAGCGGGAAGTAGGCCTCCAGGAACTCGTTGGAGACGTTGGAGAACGACGGCCACAGCGAGTGCCCGTCCGGCCCGTCGCCGAACGGCCGGCCCGGGATGCCGCCGAACCCGATCTGGTAGAGCTGGAACCACTCCCCGTCGGCGCGGTGCCCGGAGTACATGAGGTGCGGCGAGGAGGAGAAGCCGGCCGCGCACAGGAACTCCGGCTGCCGCTGGCCCAGCAGGCCGCCGAGGATGTCGAAGATCCGGCCCAGCCCGTGGGTCCGGCAGGACAGCGCCGCCGGGTACTCCGGCTTGAGCAGGGTGCCGCGCGGGATCCGCACGTCGACCAGCGGGTAGAAGCCGTCGTTCCAGAGGATCTGCGGGTCGAACACCATGATCATGTAGATCCCGAAGAACATCTTGTAGAGGTTCTCGTTGAGGTAGTAGTTGATCGAGCCCGGCGACTGCGGGTCGGTCCCCTCGAAGTCCAGGACGACCCCGTCGCCCTCCCGGTACATCGAGCAGTGGATCTTGTACGGGCCGAAGCCCATGCCGTCGTCGCAGATGTAGTCGGTGAACGTGAGCGTCTCGTCGGCCGGGATGGTGGTCGCGATGATCTGCTTCATGGCGTCGAAGTTTCGCTGCAGCAGCGCGTCCAAAGTGGACACGTACGTCTCCGGGCCGAACCGGTCGCACAGCTCGACCACCCGCCGGGCCGCCGTCCGGCAGGCGGCCACGATGGCGTTGAGGTCGCTGCGGTTCCAGTCCTTCATCCGGACCTGGTTGAGGATCAGGCCCAGCATCTCGCTGTTCAGCTCGCCCTTCTTGTAGAGCTTGAACGGCGGGACCAGCACGCCTTCCTCGAACACGGTGGTGGCGTCCGTCGGCAGCGACCCCGGCACCTTGCCGCCGACGTCGGTCATGTGCCCGAACATCGCGCCCCAGCCGACGATCCGGCCGCCGTGGAAGATCGGCAGCACGACCAGCCAGTCGTTGGCGTGGCTGATCGCCGCCCCGCACGCGTACGGGTCGGAGGTCATCAGCACGTCGCCCTCCTCGACCGTGCCGTCGAAGCCGGCCAGCAGGTCGGGGATGGACAGGCCGAACTGGCCGACGACCATCCGCCCGGCCGAGTCGGCGATGAGCGGGAACTCGTCGTGCTGCTCCCGGATGCCCGGGCTCATCGCGGTGCGGAAGAGCACCGCGTCCATCTCGTAGCGGGCGTTGCGCAGGGCGTTCTCGATGATGTCGACGGTGACGGGGTCCACGTCGACCCGCGGCAGCGGGGTGGTGGCGGTCTCGACCAGGGTGGCCATGGGTCACGCTCCCGCGGGGATCGGACGGATGAGGATCGAGCCGACGGCGTCGACGGTGCCGGCGTGCCCGGGCAGGATCAGCGTGGTCGAGTCCATCTCGGTCACCACCGCCGGTCCGGGGACGACGTTGCCGGCCGCGAGCAGCGCCCGGTCGTAGAGCTGGGCCTGGGTCCAGCCGCCGTCGACGTAGACCTTGGTCTCCCCGGTGCGGGCCGCGGCCGGGTCGGTGTCGCCGGTCGCGACCAGCGGGGCGCTCACCCGCGGCGGCCGGCCGGTGACGACCGCGCGCAGGTTGACCAGCTCGTGCTCGGCGTCGGAGGCGAAGGTGAACAGCCGCTCGTGCTCGGTGTCGAAGGCCGCGCCGGCGGCGGCGAGGGAGAAGGGCAGGCTCGCGTCCACCGGCACCTCGAAGCCCTGCCCGTGGTAGCGCACGTCGACCTGGTAGCTGACCTCCTGGTCGTCGCGGGCCACGCCCTCGGCGTCCAGCTGGGCCTGGGCGTCGGCGGCCAGCGCCGCCAGCTCGGCCGCGACCTCGTCGTCGGAGGTCTCGCCGAAGCGCCGGATGAACGTGCGGGCGCTCTCGTTGCGCAGGCTCGTCGTCGCATCCCCGTACGCGCAGAGGACGCCCGGGCTGGGCGGCACGATCAGCGGCCAGGAGCCGAGCAGCTTGGCCAGCGCGTTGGCGTGCAGCGGGCCGGCCCCGCCGAAGGCGACCAGCGCGAACTCCCGCGGGTCGAAGCCCTGCTGCACCGAGACCAGCCGCAGGGCGCCGAACATGTTCTCGTTGACGATGTCGATGATGCCGGCCGCCGCGGTCTCCGCGTCCGGCAGGCCCATCGCGTCGGCGACGGTCTGCACGGCCGCCCGGGCCGCGTCCGGGTCGAGGGTCATCTCCCCGCCGACCAGGCTCGGCGGCAGGTAGCCGAGGACCACGTTGGCGTCGGTGACGGTGGGCGCCTCGCCGCCCCGCCCGTACGCGGCCGGCCCCGGCTCGGCCCCGGCCGACTGCGGCCCGACCCGCAGCGCCCTGGTCAGCTCGGGCACGTGCGCGATGGAGCCGCCGCCGGCGCCGACGGTGCGGACGTCCACACTGGACGCCCGGACGTTCAACGAGCCGACCGTGGTCTCCCGGCCGATGCGGGGCTTGCCGTCCTGGACCAGGGCCACGTCGGTGCTGGTGCCGCCCATGTCGAAGGTGAGCAGGTCGCCGTACCCGCTCTGGCGCGCGACCCAGGACGCGCCGGACACGCCGCCGGCCGGCCCGGACATGAGCAGCTGCACCGGTGCCTCGGTCGCCGCGGCCACCCCGGACAGCCCGCCGTCGGAGCGCAGCACGTGCAGGGTGCCGCCGATCCGCTTGCCCCGCAGCGCCTGCTCCAGGTTTTCCAGGTAGCGCCCGACCGTCGGCCGGACGTAGGAGTTGGCCACCGTGGTCAGCGTCCGCTCGTACTCGCGGATCTCCGGCAGGATCACGCTGCTCAGCGAGATCGGCACGCCCGGGATCTCCTCGGCCACCAGCTCGGCCACCCGCTGCTCGTGCGCCGGGTTGGCGAAGGAGTTGACCAGCGCGACGGTGACGGCGTCGACGCCCTGCGCCCGCAGGTGGGCCAGCTTCGGCCGCAGGTCGGCCTCGTCCAGGCCGGTCACCACCGCGCCGCGGGCGTCGACCCGCTCGACCGCCTCGACCGTGTTCTCCAGCGCCGCCAGCGGTTCCGGCTTCGGCCAGATGATCCAGGCGGCCAGCCCGCCCGGCACGAAGGACCGCGCCACCTGCAGCACCTGCCGGTAGCCGACGGTCACGACCAGGCCGACCTTCGCCCCCTTGCCCTCCAGGACGGCGTTGGTGGCCACGGTCGTGCCGTGCAGGACGTGGTCGATCGCCTCGGGCCCGATCCCGGCCAGGGCGCAGACCTTGTCCACCCCGACCAGCACCCCGACCGACTGGTCGGCGGGCGTGGACGGCGTCTTGGCCCGGTGCGTCGCGCCGGTGTCCTCGTCGATCAGCAGCAGGTCGGTGAAGGTGCCGCCGACGTCCACCCCGAGCCGGTAGGTCATGTCGTTCTCCCTGCGTGCGGAGGGTCAGGCCAAGCCGGCGATCTCCGCGTCGGAGTAGCCGAGCAGGTCGTGCAGGACCTCGTGCGTGTGCTCGCCCAGCGCCGGCCCGGTCCACCGGACGGAGCCCGGCGTACGGGACAGGCGCGGGGCGACGTTCTGCATCGCCAGCGTGCCGAAGGTGCGGTCGGGCACGGTGACCAGCGAGCCGCGCGCGGCCATGTGCGGGTCGCGCAGCATGTCCTCGGCCCGGTAGATCCGGCCGGCGGGTACGCCGGCCTCCTCCAGCAGCGCCAGCAGCGGGTCCGCGTCGTGCCGGGCCGACCACCGGGCGATGTGCTCGTCCAGCTCGGCCTGGTGCAGCCCGCGGCCGCCGTGGCTGGCGTAGCGGGGGTCCTCGGCCAGCCCGGGCTCCCCCATCGCTGCGGCCAGCCGCCGGAAGACCGAGTCCTGGTTGGCGGCGATGAGGATCGCCTGCCCGTCGGCCGTCGGGTACACATTGGACGGTGCGATGTTGGGCAGCACCGCGCCGGTCCGCTCCCGCTGGTAGCCGGCGACCTGCCACTCGGTCACCAGGCTCTCCATCATGGCCAGCACGGCCTCGTAGATGGCCGAGTCCACGACCTGCCCGCGCCCGGACCGCTCCCGCTCCTGCAGCGCGGCCAGCGTCCCGATGCACGCGTACGCCGCCGCCAGCGAGTCGCCGATGGAGATGCCGGCCCGCGACGGCGGGTGGTCCGGCTCGCCCAGCACGTAGCGCAGGCCGCCCATGGCCTCGCCGACCGAGCCGAAGCCGGCCCGGGGCGCGTACGGGCCGGTCTGGCCGAAGCCCGTGACCCGGGTCAGCACGATCCGCGGGTTGATCCCGGCCAGCACGTCGTAGCCGAGGTGCCAGCGCTCCAGCGTGCCGGGCCGGAAGTTCTCCACGACCACGTCGCTGACCGCGGTCAGCCGCCGGACCGCCTCCTGGCCGCCCTCCTCGCGGAGGTTGA
The DNA here is from genome assembly GCA_035474175.1 of Mycobacteriales bacterium. Lineage (GTDB taxonomy): Bacteria > Actinomycetota > Actinomycetes > Mycobacteriales > CADCTP01 > CADCTP01. The sequence continues at coordinate 11,033 of DATINN010000156.1, forward strand.
GCACGACCGACTTCTTGTTGCGGGCGACGACCGGCCACCACAGCGACTGCCCGTGCGGCTTCTCCCGGCCCCAGGCCCGCATCGGGTCGCCCGCGCCCGGCGGCTCGATCTTGATCACCTCGGCGCCGAGGTCGCCCAGCAGCTGACCGCAGAACGGGCCGGCCAGCAGCTGGCCCATCTCCAGCACCCGGATCCCGGCCAGCGGTCCGTCGCTCGGCTCCGCCGCCGGCAGGTGCGACACGTCGGTCACGCCACCACCCGCCGGTGGGCGCGGCCGCGCCGGCGCAGGTACGCGCGGTCCGCGGCTTGCGTCATGGGCACTCCCCCGGCCGGCATTGCATGCAATCTAGGGGCCCGCGGCCCACCTCCACAACTGCGGCCACCTCCGAACCGCACCCGGCTCCACGACCTCGCCGGCTCCACGACCGCGCCGGCCCACGACCCGCCGGCTCAGAGCCGGACGACCGCCGCGACGGCCTGCACGACGGCGACGGTGGCCACCAGGAGCAGGGCCGGGGTCCAGGAGCCGGTGTGGTCGCGCAGGAAGCCGGCCGCGACCGGACCGCCGGCGGCGAGCAGGTAGCCGATCGACTGCGCCATGCCCGAGAGCTTCGTCGCCTCGGCCGAGGTCCGGGCGGTCAGGCTGATCCGGGTCAGCGCGTAGACCAGGGCGGCGCCGGAGCTGATCCCGGCCAGCACCACCCACAGCGGCAGCAGCACCGGGGCGGCGATCAGGCCCGCGCAGGCCAGCAGCATCGGCGCGCTGACGACCACGCCGGTCAGCGGGGTGCCGACCCGGTGCAGGACCGCCGGCAGGACCAGGCCGGAGGCGATGCCGACGAGCTGGAACGCGAACAGGTACCAGCCGCCGAGCGCGCCGGACGCGCCCCGGCTGGCCGTGATCGACGGCAGCCAGGCGACCATGATGTAGAAGTTGGTCGACTGCAGGCCCATGAACGCGGTCAGCTGCCAGGCCCGCGCCGACCGCCACACCGGGCCGAGGTCGGGCTCGTCCTCGGCCGGGTCCGGCGCCGGCTCGAGCCCGTTGGGGCGGCGGGACCAGACCACGGCGGCGACCACGGCCGGGACGGCCCAGACGCCGAGCGACCAGTGCCAGGAGCCGGGCAGGTGGGCCAGCGGCAGCGACACCCCGGACGCGAGCGCGGCGGCCGAGCCCATCGCGGCCGAGTAGAGCCCGGTCATCAGCGCGACCCGGTCCGGGTGGTCGCGGCGGACCACGACCGGGACCAGCACGTTGCAGACCGCGATGCCGGCGCCGGTCAGGGCGGTGCCGGCCCACAGCGGCGGCAGGCCGGGCACGGACCGCAGCGCGATGCCGACCGCCAGCAGGCCCAGCGCCCGGGCCGCGGTCCGCTCGATGCCGATCCGCCGGGCCGGTCCGTGCACGAGCGGCGACACGGCCGCGAACGCCAGCAGCGGCAGCGCGCTGAGCAGGCCGAGCAGCGTCTTGCTGAGCCCGGTGTCGGTCCCGATCCGCTCCAGCACCGGCCCGACCGCGGTCAGCGGGGTCCGCATGCACACGGCCGCGACCACGATCGCCGCGACCCCGCCGCCGAGACCGGCTCGGGTGCGGAGCGGGGACGCGGTCACCCGCCCACGTTAATGGGGGCCGGTGCGGATGCCGTGAAAGGTGGTGGCGACCACGGCGTCGGCCAGGTCGTCGGCCGACAGCCCGCCGTCCGGCCGATACCACTCGACCAGCGAGTTGACCGTGCCGAACAGCAGCCGGCTGGTCAGCGCGGGGTCGATGTCGGGGCGGACGGCGCCCTCGGCCGCGGCCGCGGCGACCAGGCCGGTCACGATCCGGTCGAACTCGCGCCGCCGCCGCAGCGCCTCCTGCTCGACCGGCGAGTTGCCCCGCACCCGCAGCAGCAGCGTGACCGAGGGCAGCTGCGCCACCAGCACCCGGACCGACCCGCGCAGCACGTGCTCCAGCCGGTCGATGGCCCGCCCGGTCAGCGCGCCGGGCTCGGCGGTGACCGCGAACAGCCCGTTCAGGGCCCGGTCCAGGGCCAGCCCGAGCAGGTCGGCCTTGCCCGGGACGTGGTGGTAGATCGCGGACTTGGTCACCCCGAGCCGGGCGGCGAGCTCGTCCATGCTGGTCGCGTCGTACCCGCGCTCGTTGAAGACGCCGACCGCGACGTCGAGCAGCGACTCCAGCGAGTGTCCCGGCCGCCCGCGCCGGACCGGAGCGGCCTCCGACGCCGCCTCGGCCGACCGGCCGGTCACGTGCGCCGGTCGATCAGGCGCTGCAGCTTGCCCATCGAGCGCGGCAGCGTCTCCGGTTCCACGACCACCGCCTCGACCGACGAGCCGACCGTGTTCTTGACCCCCTGCACCACCTCCGCGGCCGCCGCCGGGCGGCGCGCCGGGGCGCAGTCGGGACGGGCCTCGACCTGCACGGTCAGGTGGTCCATCCGGCCGCGGGTCGACAGCACCAGGTTGAAGTGCGGCGACAGCCCGTCGGTGCGCAGCACGATCTCCTCGATCTGGGTCGGGAACAGGTTGACCCCGCGCAGGATGATCATGTCGTCGGTGCGCCCGGTGATCTTCTCGATCCGCCGCATCCCGGGCCGGGCCGTGCCCGGCAGCAGCCGGGTCAGGTCCCGGGTGCGGTAGCGGATCACCGGCATGGCCTGCTTGGTCAGCGAGGTGAGGACCAGCTCGCCCTCCTCGCCCTCGGGCAGCACCTCGCCGGTGATCGGGGAGATCACCTCGGGGTAGAAGTGGTCCTCCCAGACGTGCAGGCCGTCCTTGGTCTCGACGCACTCCTGGGCCACGCCCGGCCCCATCACCTCGGACAGCCCGTAGATGTCGACGGCCTGGATGCCCAGCCGCTCCTCCATCTCGGCCCGCATCTGCTCGGTCCAGGGCTCGGCCCCGAAGATGCCGATCTCCAGGCTCGACTTCCGCGGGTCCAGCCCCTGCCGCTCGAACTCGTCGACCAGCGCCAGCATGTACGACGGGGTCACCATGATGATCCGCGGGCCGAAGTCGGTGATGAGCTGCACCTGGCGCGGGGTCATCCCGCCGGAGACCGGCACGACCGTGCAGCCGAGCTTCTCCCCGCCGTAGTGGGCGCCGAGCCCGCCGGTGAACAGCCCGTACCCGTACGCGTTGTGCAGGATGTCGCCGCGGCGCCCGCCCGCGGCCCGGATGGAGCGGGCCATCACCGTGGCCCAGGTGTCGATGTCGGCGGCGGTGTAGCCGACCACGACCGGCTTGCCGGTGGTGCCGGAGGACGCGTGCACCCGCACGACCTGCTCGCGCGGCACCGCGAACAGGCCGAACGGGTAGTTGTCACGCAGGTCGGCCTTGGACGTCAGCGGGAACCGGGCCAGGTCGGCCAGCTCCCGGCAGTCGTCCGGGTGCACGCCGGCGGCGTCGAAGGCGGCCGTGTAGTGCGGCACGTTCTCGTACACCCGGCGGAGGGTGTCCTGCAGGCGGGTCAGCTGCAGGGCGCGCAGCTCGTCAACCGACATCTGTTCCGCTGGATCGAGCGCCACCATGTGTCGTAGGCTATTACCGACCGCATGGTCAGTAAAGAAGGTGAGCGATGACGCTGGAGCAGGAGTTCGACGCGAC
>DATINN010000157.1:0-2639 GCA_035474175.1 Mycobacteriales bacterium
AGCTCGGCCAGCACGTGCATGGCCGCGAGCATGCCCGTGTCGGCGCCCCAGAAATCGCGGAAGTAGTAGTGCGCGGAGTGCTCGCCGCCGAAGACCGCGCCGGTGTCGGCCATCTGCTGCTTGATGAACGAGTGCCCGACCCGGGTCCGCACCGGCCGGCCGCCGCGCTCGCCGACGATCTCCGGCACCGCCCGCGAGGTGATCAGATTGTGGATGATCGTCTCGCCCGGGTGCTCGGCCAGGATGCGCGCCGCGACCAGCGCGGTGATCGCCGACGGGGACACCGCGGCGCCGCGCTCGTCGACGACGAAGCAGCGGTCGGCGTCGCCGTCGAAGGCCAGCCCGAGGTCGGCGCCGGTCTCCACCACCTTGGCCTGCAGGTCGCGCAGGTTGGCCGGCTCCAGCGGGTTGGCCTCGTGGTTGGGGAAGCTGCCGTCGAGCTCGAAGTAGAGCGGGAGGACGGTCAGCGGCGGCCCGAGCACGGCCGGCGCCGTGTAGCCGGCCATCCCGTTGCCGGCGTCGACCACCACGGTCAGCGGTCGGATCCGGGACAGGTCGACGAGCTCGTGCAGGTGCTCGGCATAGGACTTGAGCAGGTCGCGCCGCTCGACCGAGCCCGGGATGCCGGTCGGCTCCAGGCCCTGCTCGGCCAGCTCCCGGATCTCGCGCAGCCCGGTGTCCTGGCCGATCGGCTTGGCGCCGGCCCGGCACATCTTGATCCCGTTGTAGCGAGCGGGGTTGTGGCTGGCGGTGAACATCGCCCCGGGCAGGTCGAGCGCGCCGGAGGCGAAGTAGAGCAGGTCGGTCGAGCCCAGGCCGGCGTCGATCACGTCCGCGCCCTGGGAGGTCACACCGGCCGCGAAGGCGGCCGCCAGCGGCACGCTGGACTCGCGCATGTCGTGCGCGGTGACCACGGTCGCCGCGCCCGTGACGCGCGCGAACGCGGCTCCGATCGCCTCCGCGACCCGCTCGTCGAGCTGGTCGGGGACGATGCCGCGCACGTCGTACGCCTTGATGATGGTGGAGAGGTCTCGCACCGGGCGACCTTATCGGGCGCGGGACGTGCTCGGCCGCCCCGGCTACGGGCTGGGGATAACTCTCAGATGGCCGCGGCGGCCGGTGCCGGGGTCGGGGCGGTCGCCGGTGGTGGCGCCGGCGTCGACGGCCAGCGTGCGCCGCTCCGGGCGGGCGGCCTCGCGGACGGCGTCGGCCAGCGCCTCCAGGTCGTCGCTGCTCGGCATCGGCAGGCTGTATTCACCCTCGTGCCGGACGACCTCCCAGCCCTTGGGCACCGTCAGCCGGCGGGCGTGCTCCTCGCAGAGGTCGTACGAGTGGGGCTCCGCGTAGGTGGCCAGCGGGCCGACGACCGCGGTGGAGTCCGAATAGACGTAGGTCAGGGTCGCGACCGCGCCATCCGCGCAGCCCGTACGGGAACAGCGGCGCACATGTCTGACCATGCCTACCGCGCCTCCCACGCCGAGCGACCACCGACGTTCGGCACCATAGCCCCGGACCTCCCGGCCAGGTGGCACCTGCGGCGCCCGGCGGGCCGTGTCGCGGGCGGATTCCCCCGGGCGTGTCCGCTCCGGTCACCGGGCGTGTCGGAGGGCCCGGTCTCCGCGTACGATCCGGGGGTATGAGGCCGCCGCCTGGTGACCGGCTCGCGCCGGCCCGACGCCGGACCCGGCCGGGGTCGCGCCGGGACCGTCGCGGTCGCGGGCTGCGCGGGCTGCTGGTCCCGGCGGAGGTGCCGCTGTCCCGCAGCCGGGCCGAGCAGTTCGACGACATGGTGCTGGACGCGGTCGAGCACCTGGAGGCGCGCTGGGCCAGCCGGCTGGAGTCGGTCGAGTTCGCGGTCGAGGACGTGCCGGCCGTGCCGGACGGGCCGCCGGAGTCGCTGGTCTACGGCACCGACGTGATCGAGGACGGCGCGGTGCCGCTGGCCCGGCTGCTGCCCGCCGGCTCCGACCGGGCCGGACGGCCGACGCCGCCGCGGATCGTGGTCTACCGGCGGCCGCTGGAGCTGCGGGCGCTGGACCGCAACGAGCTGGCCGACCTGGTCCACGACGTGGTGGTCGAGCAGGTCGCAAACCTGCTCGGCCTCGACCCGGACGAGATCGATCCGCCGTCGGCGTGAGTTCCTGCGCCGGACACGCGTGGAGTCCCCGCACGGCCGGTCCGGCACCCCGTACGCTGATCATGACGCGATGCCCCGTCTGGGGCACCGTTTTCATGCTGCGCCCGGGATCGCCACCTGCCTCCCGTGGGTACGGTCCCTGATACGGGTTGTGACGAGCGGAGGTGGACCGGTGAGTGGCGTCGGCGTCCCTGACCGCCTGGCGTGAGCGACATGCGTCCGCTCGCGATCGCGGTGGTCATGGCCGGCGTGGTGCTGCTCGCCTTCGGCACCTGGTTGATCCTGCGCGCGTCGTTCGCCCGTACGCCGGTGCGCAAGCCGGCGCCGCGGGCTGAGCCGCCGGCGCGTCGGGAGCCGGTGCCGTTCCCGCCGGCGGCGGCGGCCCGGACCGGGGCGTGGACGGCTCCTCCCGGGGAGGACGTGCCCGTTACGGGTCGGGTCCCTTCCGAGGAGGGGACGCGTACGGGTGGGGCGACCCGGTGGACGCCGTCCGCGGCGGAGG
>DATINN010000158.1:0-2745 GCA_035474175.1 Mycobacteriales bacterium
GGAGGGGCCGGCGGGGTGGGAGCGTGGACGGGATTCGTGGTGGCTCGGCTCACGAGCCGCCGGTCGGGGTCGGGTCGGGGGCGGGCGGCGTGGTCGGGTCCGGCACCGGCGCCTGGGTCGTCGTCGGCGGGGCCGGCGGCGGCTTCGGCGCGCTCGTCGTCCGCGGCGGCGCGGACGTCCTCGGTGCGGCCTTGGTGGTGGTCACCGGTGGCGGCGCGGCCTCGCTGGTCGTCGGGTCCTCGGCGACCGGCGCGTCCGTCGTCACCTTCGGCTTCGGGGCCGCCGTGGTCGCCTTGGGCGCGGGCCGGCTCGCCCGCGAGGCCGGCTGCGCCTTCCGTACCGGAGGGGCCGCCTTCTTGGCCGCCGGCGCCTTCTCGACCTTCGCAACAGGAGTCTGAGCCGGCGTCGCGCTGGCGATCGCCGCGGCAAGTCCACCGGTCGCGATCACCGCACCGGCAGCCACCCCCTTGGTGACCAGCGACAGCCGCCGGAGCGCGCGGTCGCGGGAATGGTGGGCGGGGGGATGAGCCATCGAGTTCCTCTCAAGACATGCCTGGACCGTGCCGTCCCCGTCACGCTCCGGGCCGCCCCACAGCGACCCGCCCGATTCCGCGGCCCCACCGCCACCGAACCGGTGCGGGCGCCCGCCTCACCACCGGCGCCCGGTCGTTCTGGATCACGCCCCAGCGCGATCCGGGCAAGTTTTTATCAAGGTTCGACGGCGATAGCGAGCCGCATCACCGTAAGGGTTCACACAACGACGCCCCGTCGTCAGGACGGGGCGGCAGGTCAGGCGGTCGCGGCTTCGCCGTCGTCCAGGTAGGCCTGCCAGCGCGGATCCGGGGTCCGGAACCCGAGCACCCGCCAGGCTGTCCCGGACGGGGCTCTCGGTGGTGTGCCTATCCGCCACCCCAGGTCGACCAGCGCCCGGTCGGCCTTGGTGTGGTTGCAGCGGGCGCAGGAGGCCACCACATTTTCCCAGGTGTGGGCGCCGCCGCGGCTGCGCGGGACGACGTGGTCGAGCGAGGTGGCGGCGGCCCCGCAGTAGACGCAGCGGCCGCCGTCGCGGGCGAACACGGCCCGGCGGGTCAGCGGGATCTGCGCCCGGTACGGCACCCGCACGTAGCGGGTCAGCCGCAGCACGCTCGGCACCCGCACGGTCGCGGTCACGCTGTGGAAGGCGCCGTCGCCCTCCTCGACCGGGACGGCCTTCTGGGAGAGCACCAGCACGACCGCGCGCCGGGAGGAGACCACGCACAGGGGCTCGTACGTCGCGTTGAGCAGCAACGTCACGGTCACTGTCGGCACGGGCCCACCTCCCTGAGGTGAGACCAGTGAACCCGAACCACGGCCCGTACGCACGTATTTACAGCTCAGTTCACATGACTGTCGCCGACCGTGACCACCCTGCGGAGGCCTCGGTCGGCGACGGACTGCTGGGGGCGCGCCGGAGCTAGCGGATCATCGCTTCCAGCTCGGCGACCTCGTCGGCACTGTGCCGGGCGAGCGTCGCCTCGAGGTCGGCCCGCTCGGACGGGGTGCGGTAGGAGGCCAGCTCGGCGCGCAGTCGGGCGCGCTCCGCACGCTCGGCACGGCGGGCGCGGAACCGCTCGGCGTGCCTGGCCGCGGGGGCCGTCAGGGTCGTGAGCATGGGCGATCTTTCCTTCGTGGGTGGTGGTCGTGCTGACGCCTCCCAGTCTACTGGATCGATTAAGAAGGGCGGGTGACGGCGAGGTGAACTGCGGCACCCCCGCACGCCGACCGGGGTTCCGGCCGCCTCTAACCTCGTGGTCGTGACCGCCGCCCGAGCCGTACGCAGCTCTGACTACCCGCCGGCCGAGCGGCTCGACCTGGTCGAGCGGCTGCACGGGCTGGAGCTGGCCGATCCGTACCGCTGGCTGGAGGACCCGGCCGACCCGCGCACGGTCGCCTGGTCCGAGGCCCAGGACGCACTGGCCCGGCCGGCCCTCGACGCCCTGCCCGGCCGCGACCGGCTGACCACGCGGCTGACCGGGCTGCTGCGGGCCGGCAGCGTGCGGCCGCCGGTGTGGCGGGGCGAGCGGGCCTTCTTCACCCGCCGGGAGCCGGGCCAGGAGCACGAGGCGCTGCTGGTCCGCGAGCCCGACGGCACCGAGCGGGTGCTGGTCGACCCGACCGCGCTGGACCCGGCCGGCACCACCACGCTGGACGCCGCCGTGCCGAGCATCGAGGGCGACCAGCTGGCCTACCAGCTCTCGACCGGCGGTGACGAGGAGTCCCGGCTGCACGTGCTGGACGTCGCGACCGGCAAGCCCCTCGACGGCCCGATCGACCGCTGCCGCTACTCCCCCGTCGCCTGGCTGCCGGGCGGCGACGAGCTCTACTACGTCCGCCGGCTGGCCCCGCAGGACGTCCCGGCCGGCGAGGAGCAGTTTCACCGGCGGGTCTGGCGGCACCGGGTCGGCGGCCGCCCCGACGCCGACGTCGAGGTGCACGGCGCCGGCCTGGACCCGACCAACTACTACGACGTCTCGGTGTCCCGGGACGGGCGCTGGCTGCTGGTCACCGCGTCGGCCGGCACCGCGCCGGCATGCTCGACAAGAAGCAGAACGTCTTCGACGACCTCCACGCCGCGGCCGAGAAGCTCATCGCCGACGGATGGACCACCGCCGACCGGCTCGCCGTCGCGGGCGGCTCCAACGGCGGCCTGCTCGTCGGCGCCGCGATCACCCAGCGCCCGGACCTGTACGCCGCCGCGGTCTGCTC
>DATINN010000159.1:0-3120 GCA_035474175.1 Mycobacteriales bacterium
ACCGCCTCCGGCGCCCGGGTCAGCCGTACCGTGACCTCGGTGGCGATGCCGAGCGTGCCCTCGGAGCCGACCAGCGCGCCGAGCAGGTCGTAGCCGGGCGGGTCCGGGGCCTTGCCGCCGAGCCGGACCACCTCGCCCGACGGGTCCACCAGCTCCAGGCCGAGCACGGGGTTGGTGGTGAAGCCGTACTTCAGGCAGTGGGCGCCGCCGGAGTTCTCCGCGACGTTGCCGCCGATCGAGCAGACCTGCTGGCTGGACGGGTCGGGCGCGTAGTAGTAGCCGCCCGGCGCCGCGGCCCGGGTCACGTGCAGGTTGATCACGCCCGGCTGGACCACCGCCCGCTGCCCGTCCCGGTCGATCTCGAGGATGTCGCGCATCCGCGAGGTCACCACGAGCACGCCGTCGGCGTGCGGCAGCGCCCCGCCGGACAGCCCGGTGCCGGAGCCGCGGGCCACGAACGGCACCTGCGCCGCGGTGCAGGCCCGGACCACCGCGGCCACGTCCGCGGTGGTCTCGGCCAGCACGACCAGCCCGGGCACGACCTTGTAGTGGGCCAGCCCGTCGCACTCGTACGTCCGGAGCTCCTGCCGGTCGTCGATCACCTTCTGCGCGCCCAGCTCGGCCCGCAGGTGGGCGGCGAGCTCGGTGAGACCGGCCATCACAGCGCTCCCTACGGCATCCGTTCGTACGCGGGCAGGGTGAGGAACTCGGGGAAGTCGTCCGACAGCGCCATCTCCGAGAACAGCGCCGTGGCGTCGTCCCAGTCGCGGCCCGGCCCCTCGGTGCGGACCTTGGCCAGCTCTTCGTCGATGATCCGCTCGACCAGCTCGCGGGTGACGGTCTGGCCGTCGGCCAGCTCGACGTCGTTGTGCAGCCACTGCCAGACCTGGGAGCGGGCGATCTCGGCCGTGGCCGCGTCCTCCATCAGGTTGAAGATGGCGACCGCGCCGCCGCCGCGCAGCCACGACTCCAGGTACTGGATGCCGACGCTGACGTCGTTGCGCAGGCCGGCCTCGGTGACCTCGCCCGGGGTGGCGGCCACGTCCAGCAGCTCCTCCGCGGTGACGTGCACGTCGTCGCGGGTCCGGTCCAGCTGGTTGGGCTTGTCGCCCAGCACCGAGTCGAAGACCTCCCGGCACAGCGGGACCAGGTCCGGGTGCGCGACCCAGGAGCCGTCGAAGCCGGCCTCGGCCTCGCGGGTCTTGTCCTCCCGGACCTTGGTCATGGCCACGTCGTTGACCTCGGCGTCGCGCCGGCTGGGGATGAACGCGGCCATGCCGCCGATCGCGTGCGCCCCGCGCTGGTGGCAGGTGCTCACCAGCAGCTCCGTGTACGCCCGCATGAACGGCGCGGTCATGGTGACCGAGTTGCGGTCGGGCAGCAGGTAGTCCCGGCCCCGGGTGCGGAACTTCTTGATCACCGAGAACAGGTAGTCCCAGCGGCCCGCGTTCAGCCCGGCGGAGTGGTCGCGCAGCTCGTACAGGATCTCGGTCATCTCGAAGGCGGCCGGGTAGGTCTCGATCAGCACGGTGGCGCGGATCGTGCCCTGCGGGATGCCGAGGAAGTCCTGCGCGGCGACGAAGACCTCGTTCCACAGCCGGGCCTCGAGGTGGCTCTCCATCTTCGGCAGGTAGAAGTAAGGCCCCTTGCCCGCGTCGAGCAGGGCCTGGCCGTTGTGCTCCAGGTGCAGGGCGAAGTCGACCAGGCTGCCGGACGTCGGCCGGCCGTCGACCAGGATGTGCTTCTCGGGCAGGTGCCAGCCCCGGGGCCGGACCACGATCGTCGTGGACAGGTCCTTGACCTTGTAGTCCTTGCCCTCGGGGGAGGTGAAGTCGAGCGTGCCGGCCAGCGCGTCACCCAGGTTGAGCGGGCCCTGCACGACGTTGCCCCAGTGCGGCGTGTTGGCGTCCTCCTGGTCGGCCAGCCACACCTTGGCGCCCGAGTTGAGCGCGTTGATCGTCATCTTCTTCTCGGTCGGGCCGGTGATCTCCACCCGCCGGTCGACCAGGCCCGGGGCCGGCTCCGCGACCCGCCAGGTCGTGTCCTCGCGGATGTCCTTGGTCTCGTCCAGGAAGCCGAGCGTCGCCCCCGCGGCCAGCTGCGCGTACCGCTCCTGGCGGGCGTCCAGCAGCTGCCGCCGCCGGTCGTCGAAGCTGCGGTGCAGCAGGGCGATCAGGGCCAGCGCGCGGTCGGTCAGCACCTCGCCGTACCGGTCCTCGGTGGGGCCGTCGACGACGACTCCGTCCGCGCTGCCGAGTGCCTGGGTCATGCGCCCTCCGGTTTCGCCGGTTGCTGTGTGGGACGTAAGCATGTCGCGGTTGCCGGGTCAACGACCCGTACGGCCAGGTGCGCCCTCCGTGCGCCCAGCGGATCCTGCCCGGCCGGGCGTCCGGTACTCCGGCCGACCCCCTACCCTCTGCACGTCGCGGGTACGCCGGGAGTGGACGGGAGGGCCATGCGGGACGAGCAGGGCTTCGCGGACTTCACGGCGGCGCGGTCGGAGGCGCTGCGGCGGCAGGCCTACCTGCTGACCGGGTCAGAGGGCCGGGCGTCCCGGGTGACCGAGCGGGCGCTGGCCGAGACCGGGCGGCGGTGGTCCCGGCTGGGGTCGGCCGCGGCGGCCGAGGAGCACGCGCGGCGGTCGGTCGCGGGTCTCGCGCTCCGCTCCCGGGGGACGGCGCCGGCGGTGGCGGCCACCCCGCTGGGCACGGCGCTGCCGACCGAGGACGCCGGCGAGGCCGTCTGGCGGGCGCTGGCCGGGTTGCCGCCGCGGCGCCGGGCCGTGCTCGTCCTCCGGTACGACGAGGGCCTGTCCGACGCGGCCGCCGGCGCCCGGCTCGGGATCCCGGCCGCGACGGCCGCGGCCGAGGCCGAGGCCGGCCTGGGCACGCTGCGCAGCCTGCTGCGCCGGCGCGGGCGGCCCGAGGACCTCCTCCCCACCGCCCTCGCCACCCGCCACCCCACCCCCGCCGGCCGAGCGCTCGCCTCCGGCGCCCCCGGGCGCGGATTTGGACTGGGACGACGACGTCGACGCGACGTTGGTGGGAGAGCGAGCACGCGTGCTCGGGCCCACGCGTCGGAACCTCGCTCAGATCGTCGTGCTCGCCGGGCGACAGCTCG
>DATINN010000160.1:0-39099 GCA_035474175.1 Mycobacteriales bacterium
GACGCCGGCGGAGCAGCCGTGGATGTCGGTGCGCAGGATGGTGGGTCTGGTGTCGCCGATGTTCAGCACGCAGGCGATGTCCTGTGGTGAACCGGCGGGGGTCTGCAGCTCCGAGTCCTCGATCCGCAGGTTCGCCGCGCCGGGGCGCACGATGACGACCCAGTCGCCGCCGCCGGTGACCCTGGTGTTCTTGATCGTGACGTTGGAGGCGGTCACGTTGATCTCGCCGGTGATGTCGAGGCCGTCGATGACCTGACCGGTCTTGTCCGCCGTCACCGAGCGGGAGGCCTTCAGGCCGACCCCGTCCGGGATGCCGGTGTTGGAGGCGTCGGGGTAGCCGCAGGCGGACGGGGAGGCGGCGCAGTTGGTCTTGCCGTTCCCGCCGGGAGGGGTGGGGGCGGGCGCCGGCGCGGTGGGAGTCGGGGCGGGCGCGGGCGTGGTGGTCGTGGGGGCCGGCGCCGGCTTCGTCGTGGTGGGGGCGGGGGCCGGCTTCGTCGCGGTCGGCTTCGGCGCCACCGTCGTGGTCGGGGCCGGGACCGGGGCGCCGGCCGACGGCCGGAAGGCCACGTCGACGTAGTACGCCGAGCCGTTCCAGGTCGAGGTCGGGAACCGGGCCGCGCGACCGTACGCGTACACGCCGGCGGTCGCGGTCAGCGGCCCGGCGGTCCTGGTCCGGCCGGCGCCGAAGACGCCGGTGTCGTCGGCGTACCGGCCCTGGGGTGCGTGGTAGGAGACGACGTAGTCGGCGTTGGCGGTGACCCGGACCGGGGTGGCCAGCCGGGCGACCTGCCAGCCGCTGGCCGTCTCGGCCGTGAAGCGCACGCCGGCCAGCTTCCGGCCGGAGCGGTCCCAGAGCGTGCCGGTGTGGACGCCGGTGTTGGCCTTGTCCTTGTAGAACATGATCGCCGAGACGGCCCCGGGCACGCTGGTGCGGAACCGGGTGCCGAGCTCGACCGAGTCGGTGTCGGGGTCGGCCGTGGTCCGCGGGACCGCGGTCGTGCCCCACAGCGATGCCTCGCCGGCCGGCAGCAGCGAGCCGGGCGCGTCGGTGCCGGCGGTGCGGGCGCTGGCGTACGTGACCCCGGCCGTGAGGGCGGCGGCCACGGCCAGCCCGGTGCCCAGCGCCATCCGGCGGCCGAGCGACCGGGGCCTGGATCCGGCCGGCGCGGGGGCGGAATGGCGCGGCCCGGAGGCGTGCTCGGCCGGGCGGCGGCGACGGTAAGTGTTCATCGGCCGACGACCATAGACGAACGCGGTGCTGGTGCAAGGTCCGCTTTGCCCGGTCTGGGCGTCCCGAAGGGCTTTGCCGGTGGTTCTCGGCGTCAGATGTGTCGCGGTGTCCGGAAAACAGTTTCTCCGTCACGGCGTGTCGCCGAGTGTGGCCCTCCCCGTGTCGTCACGGTACGAAGTCGGACTGCGTCACGCGGGTGAGGACGCGAGGTGCCGCATCGGGTGCACGACGGCGAGGTACGCCACCATCACGGCCGTCCCGCCGACGGCCAGCTCGGCGAACCGGCCGGGTACGAACGCCAGCACCGCGGCCGCGACGAGGCCGCCCAGGACCAGGCCCAGGGCCGGCCGGGCGCACCGGGCCACGATCTGCCCGGCCGGCACCCCCACCCGCCGCAGCATCACCAGGTATGTCGGGATGATCACCAGCACGGCGATCCCGGCGTGCCCGATCGCCACCCCGCGGATGCCGTCCAGCTGCGACCCCACCGGCAGCGCGACCGCGAGCGAGCCGAACCACAGCCCCTGGATGGCCAGGTTGATCCGGGACCGGCCCAGCGCGACGAAGTAGTCGTACGCGAGCTCGGAGAAGACCCGGACCACGGCCAGCGCGGCCAGGAACGGCAGGGCCTGCGCGGCCGGCAGCCACTTGTCGCCGTAGACGAAGCCGACCAGCTGCACCGCGAACGCGCTGAGCAGGAACGACGCCGGCAGCGCGGCGGCCAGCAGCAGCGCGCTGGCCCGCACGAACCCGTCGCCGGCCCGCCGCGGGTCCTCCTGCAACCGGGAGAAGGCGGCCAGCGACACCCGCCGGACCGGGGCCGAGAACAGGTTCACCGGCCAGGCCGAGAGGTTGAAGGCCAGCAGGTAGAAGCCGAGCTGGACCGGGCCGAGCCAGTGGCCGACGACGATGTAGTCGAGGTTGAGCATGGCGAAGAACAGGACGCTGGCCGCGGCCAGCGGCAGGCCGAAGGCGAGCAGCTCGCGGGCGACGTCGCGGCGGAAGCCGGGCCAGTGCCGGGCCGGCGCCCACAGCAGGATCAGCACGCCGTTGGCGATGTTGCCGAGGATCGCGCCCCAGGCCAGGCTCCACGCGCCCGCGCCGCTCACGGCCAGGCCGATCGACACCCCGGAGACCACGGCGAAGCCGACCGAGTCGACGATCAGCCGGCGCCCCTGCATGAACTCGCGCACCATCAGCGCGGCCGGCACGGCGGTGGCGGCGTCGATGAGCACGCCCGCGGCGAGCAGGCGGAGCACGCCGATGGCGTCCGGGGCGTTGAGGGCGGCGCAGATGGCGGGGGCGGCGAGGAAGCAGCCGGCGTAGAGCAGGGCGCTGAAGCCGAGGGACAGGGACACCACGGTCGGGGCGATCCGGTCGACCTTGCCGGGCCAGCGCACGATCGCCAGCGAGACGCCGAGCTCGTTGACGCTGAGCAGCGCGTTGAAGACGACCAGGGCGACGGCGTAGACGCCGTAGTCCTCCGGCACCAGGATCCGGGCCAGGATGATCGCGGTCAGCGAGGAGCCGACCCGGCCCACGATGTTGTTGAGGAAGCTCCAGCCCAGCGCCCGCTTGGTCCGCTTCCCCAGGTTCTGCTGACCGTCGTCCTCGGGCAGCGGGCCGCCGGCCGGTTCCGCCGCGGGTGACTCCAGCACGGCCGGTGGGGCGGCCGAGGGCCGGTTCCGCACGTCGGCGCGGTGCCGGCCACCCGACGGCGCGCCCGGGGACCGCACGGGCCGGTACGCCGTGGCGCCGCTCCCGCGCGGCAGCGCGTGCTGAGCCGTCATCGTGCGGCGACCACCGGCTCGAGGTCGGTCGGGCGGAGCCGGTCCGCCGCGGTCCCTCCGGACACGATCACCTCGGCGATCCGCGTCCCGGCCTGCCCGTCCCACAGCGCCGGCCGCCGTGGCGCCGGCGGCGCCGCCAGCACGTCGAGCGCCGCGGCCGCGATCCGGGCCGGGTCGCGACCGACGAGCCGGTTGGTCCCCTCGGTCACGGTGATCGGGCGCTCGGTGTTGTCCCGCAGCGTCAGGCACGGCACCCCGAGCACCGTGGTCTCCTCCTGGATGCCGCCGGAGTCGGTCAGCACCAGCCGGGCCGAGGCCTCCAGCGCGACGAAGTCCAGGTAGCCGGCCGGCGGCACCAGCCGCACGCCGGACGGCAGGCCGAGCCGCTCCAGCAGCGGCCGGGCCCGCGGGTGCGCGGGCAGGACCAGCGGCAGCTCGCGGGCCGGCACGGCCAGCCCGGCCAGGATCCCGCCCAGCACGGCCGGGTCGTCCACGTTGGCCGGCCGGTGCAGCGTGACCAGGCCGTACCCGCCGGCCTCCAGCCCGAGCCGGGACAGCACGTCGGACGTCAGCGCCCGGTCCAGGTTGGCCAGCAGCGTGTCCACCATGACGTTGCCGACGAGGTGGACCTGGTCGGGCCGGTAGCCCTCGGCGCGCAGGTTCGCCACGGCGTCCTCGGACGGGGCCAGCAGGTAGTCGCTGATCCGGTCGGTGACGACCCGGTTGACCTCCTCCGGCATCGACCAGTCGCGGCTGCGCAGCCCGGCTTCGACGTGCGCGACCAGGCCGCCGGCCTTGGCCGCGACCAGCGCGCAGGCCACGGTCGAGTTGACGTCGCCGACGACCACGACCACGTCCGGCCGCTCGACGGCGACCAGCGCCTCGAACGCGGCCATCACCGCGCCGGTCTGCGCCGCGTGGCTGCCCGAGCCGACCTCCAGGTGCCGGTCCGGCGGGCGGATCCCGAGGTCGGTGAAGAACACGTCGCTCATCGCCGCGTCGTAGTGCTGCCCGGTGTGCACCAGCACCAGCTCGACGCCGCGCTGCTCCAGCGCGTCCATCACCGGCTTGATCTTCATGAAGTTGGGCCGGGCGCCGGCCACGCAGACCGCGCGCATCACAGGTGCTCGACGTTCGCGCCGGACATCCGGTGCCGGGTGTCGAGCACCAGCGTCCCGGCCGCGGCCACCATGTCCAGGTCGAACGTGTCGTGGTCGGTCAGCAGCACGACCGCGTCCGCGGCCGCGACCTCCTGCGGGGTCAGCTCGACCCGGGTCATCCGCTCGTCCAGCCCGTGCCCCTCGACCACGAACGGGTCGGCCCCGCGCACCTGGGCGCCCATGTCGGCCAGCAGCGTCACGACCCGCGCGGCCGGGGACTCCCGGGCGTCGCCGGTGTTCTTCTTGTACGCCAGCCCCAGCACCAGCACCCGGCTGCCGCGCATGGCCTTGGACCGGTCGTTGAGGCTCAGCACCAGCCGCTGCACGACGTAGTCGGGCATGTGGTTGTTGATGTCGTTGGCCAGCTCGACGAACCGGAAGCTCTGCCCCAGCGCCCGCTCCACCCGCCAGGACAGGTACGACGGGTCGATCGGCAGGCAGTGCCCGCCGACCCCCGGGCCGGGCGTGAACCGCATGAACCCGAACGGCTTGGTCGAGGCGGCGTCGATCGCCTCCCAGACGTCGATGCCGAGCCCGTGCGCGAACACCGCGATCTCGTTGACCAGCGCGATGTTCACGTGCCGGAACGTGTTCTCCAGCAGCTTGGCCAGCTCGGCCGCCTTGCACGAGGACACCGGCACGGTCCGCTCGACCACCGTGGAGTAGAAGGCCTCGACCGCCTTGAGCGACATCTCGTCGATGCCGGAGACGACCTTGGGCGTGTTCTCCACCGTCCAGGTCTCGTTGCCGGGGTCGATCCGCTCGGGGGAGTAGCCGAGGTGGAAGTCCTCCCCGGCGGTCATGCCCGAGCCCTCCTCCAGGATCCGGGCGACCACGTCCTCGGTCGTGCCCGGGTACGTCGTGGACTCCAGCACCACCGTCGCCCCCGGCCGCAGGAAGCGGGCCAGGGTCCGGGCCGAGGACTCGATGTAGGACAGGTCCGGCACGCCCTCGCGCAGCGGCGTCGGCACCGTGATCACCGCGACGTCGAAGCCGCCCAGCGACTTCGCCTCCGTCGAGGCCCGGTACGACCCGCTCGCCAGCACCTCGGCCAGCAGCTCCGACGGGACATCGTCCACATAGGACCGTCCCGCCTGCAGCCGGCCGATCCGGTCGGTGTCGACGTCGTAGCCGACGACCTGGTGGCCGGCCCGGGCGGCCCGGACGGCCAGCGGCAGGCCGACGTAGCCCTGGCCGCAGATCACGACGCGCATCAGACCGCACCTCCGGCCCGCACGGCCGGCACGGGCACCGGCACCGGGGTCGGGCGCCGCCGCTCGGCCAGGGTCAGCCGGACGAACCGGCTGTTGGTCTTCAGGTAGCGCGGCCCGAGCCGGAACGGCTCCTGCAGCACCCGGTAGAGCCACTCCATCCCGATCACCTGCCACAGCCGCGGCGCCCGCCGGACCACGCCGGCCAGCACGTCGAAGGAGCCGCCCACGCCGTGCGTCACCCGGGCCCCGGTGGCCTGGCCGTACCGGGCGCAGAACGTCTCCTTCTTCGGCGACGTCATGCCCAGGAAGAGCAGCTCCGCGCCGGTCGCCCGGATGGCGGCGGCGACCGCCGGTGCCTCGTCGTCGCCGAAGTAGCCGTCCCGGGAGCCGGCGATGCGCAGCAGCGGGTGCCGGCGCCGGACCTCGGCGACGGTCCGGGCCAGCACGTCGGGCTTGGCGCCGAGCAGGTAGACCGAGCGGCCGTCCCGCTCGGCCGCGGCCAGCAGCGCGGTGAACAGGTCGATGCCGGCCACCCGGCACGGCAGCGGCTGGCCCAGGAACCGGCTGGCCCAGACCACGGACTGGCCGTCGGCGAGCAGCAGGTCGGCGCTGGAGACCGCGTCGGACAGCGCCCGGTTGGTCCGCATCAGCACGAGCTTGGCCGCGTTGAGCACGCCGACCTCGATGGCCGGGCCGTACGCGACCGCGTGCATGCAGCGCTGCACCGCCTCGTCCAGGTCGAGCGCGTCCATCGGCAGGCCGAACAGCGGCCGCCGCTCGATGCCGGGCGGCGCGACCGCGGCCGGCACCAGGCTCAGGGCCGCGGCCGGCACGGTGCGGACCGGCGCCGGCCCGACCTCCACCGGCAGGCCGCGGGAGGCGACCTCGGGTCCCACGCTCGGGACGGGCACCGCCTTCAGCGCGGTCCCCGCCGTCGCGGGTTCGGGCAGTTCCTCGATCCGGCTGACCCCGTTCATCCCCGTCATCCCCTCGTCCCGTCGATACCGCCGGTGGGGGCGGTCGGCCGCCCGCCCGTGGTCAGGCCGCCCAGCCAGCAGTCGAGCAGCCAGCCGAACTCGTACGGCCGGCACTCCCGGTCCAGCGCGACCGCCGGCCAGACCAGGTCCAGCGCACCCAGCCGCAACCCGGGCCGCAGCCCCGTGGTCGCCGCGCGGATGCCGCGCACGAGCTTGCGCGGGTCGCGCCGCGCCACCTTCCGTACGGTCAGGCCCTGCTTGTCGAGGATCAGCGGCTCGTCCGTCTCCGGCGCCGCCACCATCCAGGACAGGCCGCGCCCGATCGCGTCCAGGTCGACCTGCCCGCCCGCGTCGGCCAGGTCGAGCAGCGCCATCGGCGCCATCGCGTGCTGGTGCACGCTGTAGACGGGGTAGCCCTCGACCACCTCGCCGGTGCGGGCGTCGTAGTGCCACCACCACTGGCCGGCCGGGCCCTGCAGCGCGCAGATCCGCTCGGCCGCCCGCTCGGCCGCGGCCAGCGCCTCGGCGTCCGGGGCGGAGGCGTGCAGCCGGGCCAGGGCCTGGATCGGGTAGACCTGGTCGGCGAAGCAGCCGACGTGGTCGCGGTAGCGGGGCACCAGGCCCGGACCGGTGACGTGGCCGAACAGCTGCCGGGTGCCGGTCAGCGAGCGGAGCAGGCGGGACCGGGCCCGGTCCAGCTGCCGCTCCACGTCGGCCACCGGCCGGGCCGCCACCAGGGCGGACACCACCCAGGCGAGGTCGACCACGAAGCGGGAGCCGCCCAGCGCGTCCAGCGTCTCCAGCCGGTCCAGCGCCCGGTCCAGGCCGTCGTGCCCGCAGGCGGCCGCGGCCCAGACGGCCAGCGCGGCGTCCCCGACCGAGTCGGTGCTGGGCAGCCGGCCGACGAGCACGTCGCAGACCTCGGCCACGGTCCGCCCGGCCAGCAGCTCGCGCTGCCCGTCCGGGTCCAGGTGCCGCACCCCGAGCAACGTGATCGCGGTGTAGCGCAGGCTCCAGCCCTCCGGCCCGGCCACCACCCCGGCCGGCGAGAACCGCCGGGTGAAGCAGGCCGTCCCCTCGGCCATCTGCATTCCGGGCAGCCCGGTGCGGGCCACCCCCAGCAGCCGGTCGACCAGGGCGGCCGACCCCTCGTCGATCCCCCGAAGCCGGTCGATGCGTGGCGCCGCCTGTTTCAAGGCAGGCTCGCGCACAACACCCTGCTCGCCCATGTTCCCCCCCGCACAGCGTCAACGCTGGCGTGAATCCCCCATCGACCCCACCCGAGGACCGAGCCGCAGATTCCCCGCGACGGCACCCAAGCTAGCCACCTCGGGCAGGCTGCGTAGGGAGTTCGAAACAAATCCTACTGACGCGGTCGTGAACAGATCATCGCCGTGGGCCAAGTGGTTCAGCCGGTGTTACGCAGCCCGGCGGCAATTCCGTTGACCGTCAGCAGCAACGCCCGCCGCAGCTCCGGGTCGACGTCCCCGGCCTCCTGCACCCGCTGCAACAGTGCGACCTGCAGGTACGAGATCGGATCGAGGTACGCGTCCCGGACGGAGAGGGTCCGCTTCAACGACGGCTGGGTGTCCAGCAGATCCGTCTCCCCGGTCAACCGGAGTACTTCGGCCACCGTGCGGGCGTGTTCGGCCCGGATCCGGTCGAAGACGTGCCGCAGCTCCGGCGGCACCAGCGACTCGACGTAGTGCCCGGCGATGCCGAGGTCGGTCTTGGCCAGCGTCATCTCCACGTTGGACACGAACGCCCGGAAGAAGTGCCACTCGGCCACCATCTCGTCGATCACCGCGCCCAGGCCGGCCCCGCGGGCCGCGGCCAGCCCCGCGCCCACCCCGTACCAGCCGGGGACGATCTGGCGGGACTGGGTCCAGCCGAAGACCCACGGGATCGCCCGCAGCCCGCCCAGGCCGGCCCCGCTGTCGGGGCGCTTGGCCGGCCGGGAGCCGATGTTCATCCCGCCCAGCTGCTCCACCGGCGTGGAGGCGAGGAAGTAGGCCGGCAGGTCCGGGTCGTCGACCAGCTCGCGATAGGCCGCGTACGCCCCCGCGGACACGACGTCCATGGCCGCGTCCCAGCGCGCGATCACCTCCGGCGGCTGCCGCGACTGCACGTGCAGCACCGAGGCCCGCAGCACCGCGGCCACGGTCAGCTCCAGGTTGTCCCGGGCCAGCACCGGCAGCGAGTACTTGTCGGAGATGACCTCGCCCTGCTCGGTCAGCTTCATCTCCCCGTCCAGCGTCCCGTACGGCTGGGCCAGGATCGCCTCGTGGGTCGGGCCGCCGCCGCGCCCGACCGTGCCGCCGCGGCCGTGGAAGAGCCGCAGCCGCACCCCGTGCGCGGCCGCGACGTCGCGCAGCCGCCGCTGGGCCTTGTGGATCTCCCACTGCGAGGTGGCGATGCCGGCCTCCTTGTTGGAGTCGGAGTAGCCCAGCATCACCTCCTGCACGTCCCCGCGCAGCCGCACCAGCTCCCGGTACGTCGGGTCGTCGAGCAGCCCGCCGACCAGCGCGTCGGCCGAGCGCAGCTCCGCCACCGTCTCCAGCAGCGGCACGAACCCGAGCCGGGCCACCCCGGAGTGCACGTCGACCAGCCCGGCCTCCCGGGCCAGCACGACCGCGGCCAGCACGTCGTCGGGGCCGCGGGTCATCGAGATCACGTACGACTCGATGACCTCGGGGCCGAAGCGGTCCAGCGCGTCCCGGATCGTGGTGAAGACCGCGAACGTCCGGGCCGCGGTCCCCTCCAGCGGCGGGGGATAGGGCGACAGCGGCCGGCGGCCGGCCAGCTCCCGGGACAGCAGCCGCTTGCGGTACTCGCGGGGCAGGTCGTCGTAGCGCCAGGACTCGGTGCCGAGCCGGTCGACCAGCTGCCCGACGGCCTCGTGGTGGGCGTCGGCGTGCTCGCGGATGTCCATCGTGGCCAGGTGCAGCCCGAACGCGGCCACCGTGCGCTGCAGCGTGGCCAGCGGGCCGTCGGCGACCAGCTCGCCGCGGTGGGCCCGCAGCGACTCGCCGATCAGGGCCAGCTCGGCCAGCAGCTCGGCGCTGCCCAGGTAGTCGACGCCGGGCTCGTGCCGGGTGCCGCCGGCCAGCCGCTCCCGGGTCGCCACCAGCTTGGCCCGGATCGCGCTGGTCTTCAGCCGGTACGGCTCCTCGGCGTTGAAGCGCAGGCTGCGCTCGTCCAGGCCGCGCACGGTGGCCAGGTCGGCGTCGATCGAGGCGCGCAGCTCGGCGCTGATCCCGACGATGCGCGAGGACGAGGACAGCTCGCCGGTGAGCCGGTCGACCGCCCGCACCAGCACGTCGATGCCGTGCCCGTGCATGATCCGCAGCACCTGGTCGGTGACCGCGGCGGTGACGTTGGGGTTGCCGTCCCGGTCGCCGCCGGTCCAGTTGCCGAAGCTCAGCGGCCGGGCCGCGGGCGCGATCGTGCCGCCGTGCGCGGCCGCCTCGTCGGCCAGGTCGGCCAGCAGCCGCGGCACCGTGCCCTCGGCCAGGCCCTCCAGGTAATAGGTGGCGTTGCGGGCCTCGTCGACCGGGTCGGGCCGGTCCAGCCGCAGCTCGTCGCTCTGCCAGATCAGGTCGACCACGGTGGCCAGCCGGCGGTCGTGCCGGCGCCGGGTCGTCTCCGACCGGTCGTCCGCCAGCAGCACGTCGCCGACCTCGCGCAGCTTGGTCAGGATCGTGCGCCGGCTGGCCTCGGTCGGGTGCGCGGTGAACACCGGCCGGATCGCCAGCGCGGCCAGCGCCTCGGTCAGCCCGTCCGGGCCGACCCGGTCGGCGACGGCGGTGACGGCCTCGGCCAGCCAGCCGCGCTCCGGCGGCCGGTCGGCCAGCCCGCGCACCCGGTGCACCTGCTCGGCCAGGTTGGCCAGGTAGAAGTACGCCGAGAAGGCCCGGACGAGCGAGATCGCGGTCGGCAGCGGGGCCTCGCCGAGCAGCCGGCGCAGCTCGCGCAGTGCCTCGGGGTCGCCCGAGCCGTCGGCGGCGCCGGCGCTGCCGGTCGAGGCCCTCGGCGAGCTCGCCTTGGACGCCTTGGTCAGCCCGCGGACGCGTTCGACCAGGTCGAGCAGCTGCTGCCCCTCCTGCCGGACCAGGGACTCGCCGAGCAGCGCGCCCACCCGCCGCACGTCCGCCCGCAGGGCCGCGTCGTCCGCGGTCCCGTGGTCCATCGGGTCCAGGTCGTCCTGCGCCGCCGGACGCCGTGCGGCCTCCGACGCGCGTTCGTCATCGACTCGCACCGGGACAGTCTCCTCGACACCGGCGGTCACCCGCGACCGCCCGGACGGTCACGGAACGCGGTGAGGCCGAGACCGCCTCTGTGGCTGTGAGTGGCTATCGGTAAGGTCCTTTCGGCCAGGTGGAGCAGTTACATGACATGCCCGGCCGTCCTGCGTCCGATGCACCAAGTCCCGACTACAGACAGTAACCAAATTGCCCTGACGGACAGTGTTCTCCGGCCGTCACGGGGATTTTCTTTCGAAGTCTTCACACTGCGTGACCTAAGCCGCTATGTTTGGCATCGCTTCTGGGGGGACCCGACGCACCGTCATCACGGTTCGCCGGGCCGGGGGCTTCTACGAAAGCTGGTCCGGCTGTGCGCCTGCACCGCCGGATGGGGGGTGGGGTGCGAATGAGCGTCCTCGACCGGTCGCCCCGGTTCGTCGACGACGGGATCGGTGCGGGCGTTGCCCGGCGCCGGAGTTGGGAACGTCGCTACGCGCGGCTGCTCGTCGGCTACGACGGGCTGGTCGGCATCGTCGCCGCTGTCGCGGCTTACACGCTCCGGTTCTCGGACGGCTCCTTCCGCTGGACGTACGGCTACGCCGTGGCCAGCTTCGCCGCCCCGGTCCTCTGGGTCTGCGCGGTCGCGCTGGCCGGCGGCTACGAGTCCCGGATCCTCGGCCTCGGGTCGGAGGAGTTCCAGCGGATCTTCCGGGCCTTCGTGGGCATGACCGCCACCGTCGGCTTCGTGTCGTACGCGTTGAAGGCGGACGTCGCCCGCGGCTACATCGTGCTGGCGCTGCCACTGGCCATGGTGCTGTCCTTCCTGGGGCACTACGCGGCCCGCAAACGGCTGCACCGCGGCCGCTCCCGCGGCCGCTTCACCTACCGGGTGATCGCGGTCGGCGGCGAGGAGTCGGTCGCCGACCTGACCGCCCAGCTCCGGCAGGAGCGCTACGCGGGCATGCAGGTCGTCGGCGCGTGCCTGTCCTCCGGGGACGGCGCCCGGCTGGTCGGCCTGGGCGTGCCGCTGCTCGGCGGGCTGGACGACGTCGCCGACGCGGTCCGCGCCTCCAACGCCGACACCGTCGCGGTGGCCGCCGGCGCGAGCGTCGGACCGGCCCGGCTGCGCCGGCTGTCCTGGCAGCTGGAGGGCACCGACACCGACCTGGTGGTGGCGCCCGGCCTGATGGAGGTGGCCGGTCCGCGGCTGCACATCCGGCCGATGACCGGCCTGCCGCTGCTGCACGTGGAGGAGCCGGAGTTCGCCGGCGCCCGCCGGGTGGCGAAGGCGGTCGTGGACCGCTCGCTGGCCGTGTTCAGCGTGCTGATGTTCCTGCCGCTGATGATCGGCCTCTGGCTCGCCGTCCGGCTGAGCAGCCCCGGGCCGGCGGTGTTCAAGCAGACCCGCACCGGCCAGGACGGCCGCGAGTTCACCCTGCTGAAGTTCCGCTCCATGTACGTGGACGCGGAGAAGCGCAAGGCCGAGCTCGAGCACCGCAACGAGCGGGCCGAGGGGCTGCTGTTCAAGATCCGGGACGACCCGCGCGTCACCCCGGTCGGCCGCTTCCTCCGGCGTTACTCGCTCGACGAGCTGCCGCAGCTGATCAACGTCGTGCAGGGCAAGATGTCGCTGGTCGGCCCGCGCCCGCCGCTGCCGGCCGAGGTCGCGCTCTACCAGGACGACGTCCGCCGCCGGCTGCTGGTCAAGCCCGGCCTGACCGGCCTCTGGCAGATCAGCGGGCGCAGCGACCTGGACTGGGACGAGTCCGTCCGGCTCGACCTGCGCTACGTGGAGAACTGGTCCTTCACCCTGGACCTGATGATCCTGTGGAAGACGATGTCCACCGTCGTCCGCGGCCGGGGCGCGTACTGAGCGCGTCCGCGTCCCGTTCGTCCCACCGGTCGGCTGGCAGGAGAATCCGGTCCCGGAAGAAATCCGAGACCGGAGAGGTAGACCTTCACGTGGATGACGCCCTGCTGGCCGAGGAGCTGGCCGACCGGGCCGGCGCGCTGCTGCTCGGGCTGCGCGCCGGCGGCGCCGACGGCAAGACCGGCGACGCCGAGTCCGACCGGTTCCTGCTGGCCGAGCTGGCCGCGCGCCGGCCCGGCGACGCGGTGCTGTCCGAGGAGAGTCCCGACCCGGCCGCCCGGCACACCGCCGAGCGGGTCTGGATCGTCGACCCGCTGGACGGCACCCGCGAGTTCGGCGAGGCCGGCCGCACCGACTGGGCCGTGCACGTCGCGCTCTGGGTGTCCGGCGAGCTGGCCGCGGGCGCGGTCGCGCTGCCCGCGCTCGGCACGGTGCTCTCCTCCCGCACGCCGCCCGCGGTGCCGGCCCGGGACGGGGTCCGGCGGATCGCGGTCAGCCGCACCCGCCCGCCCGCCTGGGCCTACCCGGTGGCCGAGGAGCTGGGCGCCGAGCTGGTCGGGATGGGCTCGGCCGGGGCCAAGGTCGCGGCCGTGCTGCGCGGCGAGGTCGACGCCTACCTGCACGACGGCGGCCAGTACGAGTGGGACTCGGCCGCCCCGGTGGCCGTCGCGCACGCCGCCGGGCTGCACGCGAGCCACGTCGACGGGTTGCCGTTGGGTTATAACCGGCCCGATCCGTGGTCGCCCGATCTGCTCGTCTGCGACGCTGGGGTTGCGGACCGGATCGTGGGCCTGATCGGCCGGCACCGCACGACCACCGAGGGAGCTCCATCGCGATGACCGAACCCCAGCGCTACCAGCTCAGCCAGCTGAGGACCCTCGAAGCCGAGGCCGTCTTCATCATGCGCGAGGTGGTGGCCGAGTTCGAGCGGCCGGTGCTGCTGTTCTCCGGCGGCAAGGACTCGATCGTCATGCTGCGGCTGGCGGAGAAGGCCTTCTACCCGGCCCGGATCCCGTTCCCGGTGATGCACGTCGACACCGGCCACAACTTCGCCGAGGTCCTCGCCTTCCGCGACGCCGCCGTCGAGCGGTTCGGGGTGCGACTGGTGGTGGCGAGCGTGCAGGAGGCCATCGACAACGGCACGGTCACCCAGCCGCCGGACGGCACCCGCAACCGGATCCAGACCCCGGTCCTGCTCGACGCGCTGGAGAAGCACCGGTTCACCGCGATCTTCGGCGGCGCCCGCCGGGACGAGGACAAGGCCCGGGCCAAGGAGCGGATCTTCTCCTTCCGGGACGACTTCGGCCAGTGGGACCCGAAGAACCAACGCCCGGAGCTGTGGAGCCTCTACAACGCCCGCATCCACGACGGCGAGAGCATCCGCGTCTTCCCGCTGTCCAACTGGACCGAGCTCGACATCTGGCAGTACATCGAGCAGGAGGGCATCGAGCTGCCCTCGATCTACTTCGCGCACGACCGCGAGGTCTTCTCCCGGCGCGGCATGCTCTTCGGCGTCCACCCGCACTGCCAGCCGCGGGCCGGCGAGGAGGTCGTGGTCCGGCGGGTGCGCTACCGGACCGTCGGCGACGCCAGCCTGACCGCGGCCGTCGAGTCCGACGCCGACACCGTGGCCAAGGTGATCGACGAGGTCGCCACCACCCGGATCACCGAGCGCGGCGCCACCCGGGGCGACGACAAGTTCAGCGAGGCCGCCATGGAAGACCGCAAGCGTGAGGGCTACTTTTAGGGCGTCCCTCCCAGCCATCTGGCGGCGCGGACGACGCCCAGACGACGACCGGCTGCGTTGTCGGGGCGCGACCGATACAACAGAGGTATCGGCCGACCCCTCCGTCTTGCCGGACGCCGCCTGGACGCCGCCCGCATCCACCGACGACTGAGAGGCACGCCCTAATGGACATCCTTCGGTTCGCCACGGCCGGCTCGGTCGACGACGGCAAGAGCACGCTGATCGGCCGGCTCCTGTACGACACCAAGACCGTGTTCGCCGACCAGATCGAGGCGGTCGAGCGGGTCAGCAAGGAGCGCGGCGACGAGCACGTCAACCTGGCGCTGCTGACCGACGGCCTGCGGGCCGAGCGCGAGCAGGGCATCACGATCGACGTCGCGTACCGCTACTTCGCCACGCCCAAGCGCAAGTTCATCATCGCCGACACCCCGGGCCACATCCAGTACACCCGGAACATGGTCACCGGCGCCTCCACCGCCGACCTGGCCCTGATCCTGGTCGACGCCCGCAACGGGCTGGTCGAGCAGAGCCGGCGGCACGCGTTCCTGGCCACCCTGCTCGCGGTGCCGCACCTGGTGCTGTGCGTCAACAAGATGGACCTCGTCGGCTACGACCAGGCCGTCTACGACCGCATCCACGAGGAGTTCATCGCGTTCGCGACCAAGCTGCGGGTGCCGGACCTGACCGTGATCCCGGTGTCCGCGCTGCAGGGCGACAACGTGGTCACGCGCTCGGACAACATGCCCTGGTACGACGGGCCCAGCCTGCTGCACCACCTGGAAAACGTGCACGTCGCCAGCGACCGCAACCTGATCGACGTCCGCTTCCCCGTGCAGTACGTGATCCGGCCCCAGTCCGACGCCTGGCACGACTACCGCGGCTACGCCGGGCAGGTCGCCGGTGGCGTGCTCAAGCCCGGCGACGACGTGATGGTGCTGCCCAGCGGGCTCACCACCCGGATCGCCTCGATCGACACGGCCGACGGCCCGGTCGAGGAGGCGTACGCGCCGATGTCGGTGACGGTGCGGCTGGAGGACAACCTCGACGTCTCCCGCGGCGACCTGATCTGCCGGCCGCACAACGCGCCCACGGTCACCCAGGACGTCGAGGCGATGGTCTGCTGGATGACCGACAAGCCGCTGCGGCCCGGGGCCAAGCTGGCGATCAAGCACACCACCCGCTCGGCCCGGGCCGTGGTCCGCGACCTGCGCTACCGGCTGGACGTCAACACGCTGCACCGGGACGAGGACGCGAGCGAGCTGACGCTCAACGACATCGGCCGGGTGAAGCTGCGCACGACGCAGCCGCTGTTCGCCGACGAATACCGCCGCAACCGCACCACCGGTGGGTTCATCCTCGTCGACGAGGCGACCAACGCCACCGCCGGCGCCGGGATGATCCTCGAGGGCTGAACCCGTCTTTCCGGGCTTTCCGGGCTCCACCCGGTCGTGTGAATTTCGCCCCGCAGGGTGGGTCCGGAGCGTGACAGGGCATGTGGTATGCGTTGCGGCGGCTGGGCCGTGCGACCGTGCCCGCATCGTCCGGACGGCTCAACGTACACAGCGTTGTGGTACGCAGCGTTGCCTTCCGACCGCCACGAGATACTCAGGGTGACTCGTACGGTACTGAGCCGTGTCCTCCTTGTGACTGCGCGTGTAAGGGGCTATGGTCCCGCAAGCCCTTCGGGAGACCCTCCCGTCGGGCTAGCCGTGACGATCACGGGGGTCGGTGCCCCCAAGATCCTCGCGGCGGACTGTGAACGTGAACGACGCAACGTTGCGGCTCCTCTGCAACGCTCCGGAAAACCGGCGGACCTCCCGTCGGGAGAGGACACGGATGCAGCACGGCTCCCGCCACAGACGCCCCGACCTCCGTCGGGGGCGGACCGCCAAGGCGGTCGGCGCCACGGTCGCCGTCTCACTGGCAGTAGGTGTCGTCGCGGTGGTCACCGCCGGCGCCGCGGACAAGAATGCAGCTCCCACCAGCCTCTCGGTCTCCCCAGCCGAGGACACGTACGTCTACCAGGAGTATCCGGACCAGAACCGCGCCACCAGCACCAAGCTCACCGCGAGCAACCAGGACTCGCTGCACACCCGCAGCTACCTGCGCTTCGCCGTGAAGGGGGTGCCGGCGGGAGTCTCCGGGCTCACCGCCCACCTGACCTTCACCTCCGACCGCAACCAGCCCGCGCTGGTCGAGCTGCACCGGGTCGCCTCGTCGGCCTGGAGCGCCGCCACCACGACGATGAAGAACGCGCCGGCGGTCGGCGAGACGGTCGCCACGGCCCGCCCCGCGGCCAAGCAGAAGACGCTCGACTTCGACCTGTCCCGGGTGGTCACCGCTGACGGCGACTACTCGTTCGCGCTGGTCGCCCCGCTGGCCGGCACCGTCTCGGCGGTCTACGCCTCCGAGCACGGCACCGACGGCCCCACGCTGGCGCTCAACTGGAGCGGCGACCCCGCCCCGGGCCGCCCCGGGCCGACCGCGCCCAACCCGAGCGCACCCGGCCTGCCGAGCATGTCGCCGGTGACGCCGTCGGCCTCGCCGACCAAGCCGGCCCCGACCACGCCGGCGCCGACCAGCTCCTCCAACCCGGCGCCGCCGCCGTCCAACCCGTCCGGCGGCACCATGTTCGGCGCGACCGTGTGGACCGGCAGCGGCCTCAGCCAGGCCCAGGCGCTGGCCCAGGCCAACGCGCGCTACGGCAAGCTCGAGGTCGTCCGGGTGTTCTACCCCGGCCTCCCGCCGGCCTGGCCCGGCGCGGCCGGCACCAGCGGCGGCCCGGTCGTGGTCTCGTTCAAGGCCAACCCGAAGGACGTCCTGTCCGGCTCGCTGGACAGCCGGCTCGGCAGCTGGTTCGCCACCGCGCCCAAGGACCGCCAGGTCATCTGGTCCTACTACCACGAGCCCGAGGACGACATCGCCCGCGGATCGTTCAGCGCGGCGGACTACCGGTCGGCCTGGGCGCACCTGCGCCAGCTGGCCAACAAGGCCGGCAACCCGCAGCTGAAGTCCTCGCTGATCCTCATGGGCTGGAGCCTCAAGTCGGCCTGCGGTCGCAACCGGAAGGACTACTACCCGGGCTCCAGCGTGATCGACATCCTCGGGTGGGACGTCTACAACCTGATCTACAGCAAGGGCCAGTACAGCGACACCGCCTCGATCGTGGCGCCGGTCGTCGCCGCCTCCAAGGCCGAGGGCAAGCCGTGGGGCATCGCGGAGCTCGGGGCCAAGCTGGTGCCGGGTGACGACGGGACCCGCCGGGCGGCGTGGTTGACGTCGATGGGTGCGTACAGCAAGGCGAACGGTGCGCTGTACGTGACGTACTTCGATGCGCCTGTGGGTGGGGAGTTCCGGTTGTTGGATGCGCCTTCGCAGGCAGCGTGGCGATCGGTGATCGCCAGTTAGGTTCGGTTCGCTTGTGAGGGGCCCCGGGTTGTTGTCCGGGGCCCCTCACGTTTGTGTGGTGGTCGGGACGGGGGGCTTCGCCCCTCCACCCCAGCCCTGCCGGGGTGGAGGGGCGGAGCCCTCCGATCTTTAGATCCCGCGCCCCCGGGAATTGAGCGTGCGAACGACCCGTTCGCCGGTCACCGCTCGGGACGCGACCGCGAGAGCGAGAACCGAGCGCGGCTCGGACGGCCGCAACCGGACCGTCCGCGCCGCCCAGCGCACTGCCTCGCGCCGGTGGCCGAGCGCCGCCTCCGCGAAGGCGATCTGGCCGGTGAGGCGCGCCGCCCCGACCGGCTCCTGGTAGAAGTCGGGATAGCTGTCCAGCAGACGCTGCAGCGCCTCCGACACCGTCGCCCAGCGCCCGGTGAAGTACGACTTCCGGTGCCACAGCACCTCGACGTACACGTCCGGCAGCGACCGGATCGGCGCGACCTTCGCCGCCCGCAGCAGCAGCTCGTAGTCCTCGGCGTAGCTGCCCGGCAGCTCCTCGTCGACGAGCCCGATCTCCTCCAGCAGCGAGCGCTGGAACAGGAACGTCGACGGGTGCAGCTCGGTCAGCCGGTCCCGCAGCAGGTCCGCGAACGTGACCTGGCCGGCCGGCAGGGTGCGCGGCACCACCTTGTCCCCGTACCGGACCTGGATGCCGCAGGACACGAACCGGGCCGCCGGGTCGGCGCGCAGCACCGCGACCTGGGCCGCCAGCTTGCCCGGCAGCCAGCGGTCGTCGTCGTCGCAGAACGCCACCAGCTCGGTGCCGGCCAGCTCGATGCCGGTGTTGCGGGTGCCGGCCAGGCCGGGGGAGCGGACGTTGCTGGTGACCGTGACCCGGTCCCCGGCCAGCGCGGTGTCCGGCTCGGTGCCGTCGTGCACGATGACGCAGCGGACCTCGCCCGGGTAGTCCTGGGCCAGGACGGCCGCGACCGCGGTCCGCAGCAGCTCCGGCCGGTCCCGGGTCGGGATGACCACGGTCACCCCGGGCTGGGGCTGTCCGGTCACTTCGGCCCCCGCACGGGGTATCCGTAGCTGGCCAGCGGCCAGGCGGTCAGGGCCGAGACCTCCCGGCGGGCCCGGGACGGCATCTCCCGCTGCCAGGCGTCGTCGGCCCGCAGCGTCAGCCGCCCGGTGGAGAACCGCATCGGGTTGCCGCCGATCGTGTGGCTGGTCCCCAGCTCGGCGCTGTCGGAGCGGAGGAACCGCAGCGTCTCCTCGTCCGCCGGCAGCCCCAGGAAGGACAGCACCTCGCCCAGCACGCCGGCCGGCGAGGCCACCAGGTCCTCGTACCGGAAGCGGTGCACGGCGGTGCCGAGCCGGCCGAGCAGGTCGAAGAGCGTGTTGTTGGCCGTCCAGAGCAGGGCGGCCCGGGCCGGCGAGTAGCGCGGCATGTAGACGTCGCCCTCGGTGACCTCCGTGCGCCGCACCGTCTTCGACCACGAGTACGCCACGCCGCGGCTGTCGCGGACCATGTGCAGCACCCGCAGGTCCAGGTCGGCCGCCCGCCGCAGCGCGAACGCCAGCGACGCGTGCTTGCTCGCGTCGACCAGCACCGCGTCGCCGGTGACCTCGGCCACCCCGCGGTAGAGCCGCCGGTAGAGGTCGCAGTATTCGTCGACCGCGCGGGCGTGCTTGGCCGACGCGGCCGGGCCGGCCAGCCGGGGCACGTACCGGGTCCGGTCGACCGCGTCCTTCAGCGCCAGCACCTGCTCGACGTCGAGGGTGTCCCAGCCGCCGAAGGCGACCCGGCCGACCTCCTGCCAGTGCGGACAGCGGGAGAACGGCTCGCCGCAGCCGCAGCGCTCGTCGTCGCGCAGCCCGCGCTCCCACAGGTGCACGGACTCGCCGATCGCGGTCACGCCCGGGATCTCGGCCAGCATCCGCTCCAGCAGCGTGGAGCCGGACCGGCCGAAGCCGCCCAGGAACGCGATCCGGGGCCGGGTCACGTCGGCCGGCGGCGGCACCGGGGTCGGCAGCAGCCCGTCGACCAGCACGCCGAGCCGGCGGGTGGTCTCGGCGGTGGCCGCCGGCACGGTCCCGGCCGGACCGCGCCCGGTCGCGGCCGCGGCCGCCAGCGCCGCCCGCAGGGTGGACTCGGTCTCGGCCAGCACGACCAGGCCGCTGGCCCCGAGCCGGCGGGAGAACTGCTGCTGGTGCTGGTCGACGTGCTCGTCCCGGGTCGGGTCGCGCGGCACCACGACCGGCAGGTGACCGGCCTTGCGGGCCTCGGAGATCGTGGCCGGGCCGCCGTGGCTCACGACCACGTCGGCGACGGCCAGCTCCGACTGCAGCTTGTTCCAGTCGAGGTAGGGCAGGCCGGCGGCGACCTGCGGCGGCCGCGACGTGCCGAACTGCACCAGCACGTCGGCGCCGGTGTCGGCGGCCCAGCTGTCGATCCACCCGACGAGGCGGTCGAACCGGTGGAAGTCCGTCCCCACCAGCACGAGCACGCGGGGCGCGGTCCCTGTGCCCATCGGTTCGCCTCCCGGCTCGCTCCGCTCCTCGGGCGGTGGTAGCCCGGTGCCATCCTGCGCAGCCCTGCGATGCTCACTCCCCGGTCGGCTCACAGCAGCGGCCCGACGACGACGGCACCGGGGTAGAACTTCTTCTGCTCTTCCCACTGCACCAGGAACAGCCGGGTGAACGGCCGGCACAGCCGCCCGGTCAGCGTGGGCGAGTCGATGCGGTCGTACACCTCCAGATACACGGTCGGAATTCGCCGCAGCCAGGCCAGCACGAAGAACGGCACGGCCACACCGGCCCCGGTGGAAATCACCACCGACGGCTTTTCCTTGCGCAACAGACGGAATGCCAACCACAGGTTGCGAATCAGGTTGGGAATGTTGCGGGTCGTCGGGTAATAGGCCCACGTGGCGCGCTCGTCCATCAGCTGCGACTTGGCGTCCGCTGTGGGGAACGTCACCCAGGCCCGGTCCCGGTCGCCCCACCAGGACCGCAGCGCCAGCAGCTGGGCCAGGTGCCCGCCGCTCGACCCGACCAGCAACACCGGCCCGTCACCCCCCGGCAACCGGCGTGTTCCGTTCGCCGCCATTCCGGCAGCCCTCATCGCACACTCCCCCTGCACAGCCCACCGGACCGGAACCCCGACCGATCCTGGGGCGACCACCTGCTTCCCCCGACCCGAAATCTACCGGCCCGGACGTACGGTCGGGGTCGTACGGAGAAACGGACGGTGAACGACGTCGGTGTCACGGTGTGACCGGCAGCCGTCGCGGGTTGAAGTACGGCACGGCCAGCAGATCGCGGAACCGGCCGACCGCGGCGCCCCGCAGGGCCAGCTGCGCCCGCGGTCCCTGCGTCCGGTCGTCGGCGTCGAAGTAGACCAGCGCCTTGATCTCCGGGTTGGCCTCGGTGGTCTGCTGGGCCTGGGCCACCCAGGCCGCCTGCCCGCCCGGGAACCGGTCCGAGGTGCCGGTCTCGCCGATCATGATCGGCTTGTCCGGGTGACCCTTGGCCCAGTCCAGGAACGGGGCCGCGGCCACGCCGAAGGTGTTGAAGTCCTGGCCGGTGTAGACGTCCGCGCACAACCAGTCGACGTCCGAGTCGCCCGGGTAGTACGGCGCGGCCCGGTTGTTCCCGTCTGCGGAGAAGCCGGCGCCCAGCGGGCACCACACCCAGGACGCGTTCGTGACCTTCTCGGCGGTGAAGATCGCGCGGATGTGCCGCCAGGCCGCGATGTAGTCCTGCGGGCTCCAGATGCTGGCCTGCAGGTTGGGCCGGTCCATCTCCCAGCGCCAGCGCAGGAAGATCGGCTTGCCCAGCGCCTTGACCGCCCGGGCCCGGGTCCGGATCAGGTCGTCGTAGCGGCCGGACTGGATCACCCGGGTGTCGGTGCCGGCCCAGGACAGCAGCAGCATCCGGCCGCTGTCGACCGTCCACTCGTCCACCGGGTCGGGGAACTCGTCGTCCCACGGGTGGTAGGTCTGCACGATGTCGAGCTGCCGCCCGGTGTCCTTCTCGAACCCGGTCACCGCGGCGATCCGCCCCTGCGGGGTGTAGTCGGACTCCGGCTGCACGTACGCGCCGACGTACGCGCCGCGGGCCGGCGGCCTGGGTCCGCCGCCACCCGGCTGCCGGCCGGCGGACGGGCTGCCGAGCTGGGTCGGCGCGCCGCCGAGCCCGGACGCGGGCGGGGTGCCGTCGTGGTTGACCACGGCCAGCAGCGCCCCGACGACCGCGGCGATCGCGACGACGACCCCGAGGACGACGACCAGCCGCCAGTGTCGGGTGCCCCGGCCGACGTCGTGGTTCAGCCGATGCCCTGCGCTCACTACCGATCTCCTCAGTCGTCCAGGCTCCCCGTGCCGCACCCGGAAGCCTTCCACATGTGCAAGGCAGTGTCGCGGACGGCCTAACCGGTGCGGCTACTTGCGGTGCCGCCCCTTCCCTCTGACGTCGCCCGGGGTGGCTGCCGGCGCTGTCCCGGCCGGCGCCGGCGGTGGGGTCTTCTTCCCGCGGCCGCGGCGGAGCGCGCCGAAGGAGTCCAGCCGCAGCGGCCGGCGGAACCGCCAGATCGCGGCCGCCCACAGCCCGGCCGCGACCACCGACGCGAGCAGCGCCCAGACCAGGTGGTCGCCGCCGAGCACCCGGGCCAGCGCCGCCGGCGGCAGCACGCACCCGAGGCAGATCAGCACGGCCAGCGTGCTGGAGCGGCCGAAGGGGTGCAGCCCGGTCGAGAGCAGCAGCTGCGTCAGCGGCACCAGGTTGGCGACGACGATCGCGATCGCCCAGCCCGTCGCCGCGCCCAGGATGCCCATCCGCGGGATCAGCACCAGGTCCAGGCCGACCTGCACGGCGAGCGCGAGCAGGGCGTTGCCGAGGTTCCAGGTGCTCCGGCCGGCCATCATCAGCACGATGTCGACCTGGCCGCAGGCCGTCGCCAGCAGCATCGCCGCGCAGAGCACGACGACGACGTCGGTGGCGCTGGCGTACCGGGAGCCGAAGATGCCCAGCAGCGCGCTCGGGAACGCGCCCACGAGCAGGTAGAGCGGCCAGGTGGTGAGCACCAGCCAGCCGGTGGTGGTCCGGTAGAGCAGGCCGGCCTCCTGCTTGTCGTCGCGGGCCAGGGCGGCCGACAACCGCGGTTGCAGCGCGATCGAGATGGCCTGGTTGCCGAGCTGGCCGACGACCAGGAAGCGGGTCGCCGCCGCGTAGAGCGCGGCCGGGGCCGGGCCGAGCAGCGCCACGACCAGCACCACGTCCAGCCGCTGCAGCGCGACCTGGGCCAGCAGGGTGAGCGCGCGGGGGGCGGTGAAGCGCCAGTACTGCCCGCGGTCGAAGCCGGAGTCCGGCGCGCCGGCCTTGGCCCGGCGCTCGGCCGCGAGCAGCCGCCGGGCCGGCAGCCAGGACAGCAGCGCGGCCGGCAGGTAGGGCAGGGTCCAGGCCAGCACCAGCAGCCCGACCTCGTGCGTCGCCGCGGCCAGCCCGATCAGCACCACCTGGGCCAGCGGCCGGGCGATCCGCTCGATCAGCACGGTCGTCCGCATCCGGCCGAAGCCGCGGGTCACCGACTGCAGCACGTCCCCGACCGCGGCGAACGGCAGCGCCAGCCCGCACAGCCGCAGCACCAGCACCGCGTCGTCGGAGGCGCCACCGACGAACCGGTCGGCCAGCTGCGGGGCGAACAGCAGCAGCCCGAGCCCGAGCAGCCCGGAGGCGAGCAGGGTCGGCCGGATCGAGAGCCGGACGGCCCGGTCGATCTCGGCGGCGGAGCCCAGCACCCGCAGCCGGGGCAGGAAGTAGACCGCGCCGCCGTTGGTGCCGAGCCGGCCCAGCGTGGCCAGCAGCAGGAGCAGCGAGGTGATGGAGAAGAAGATGCCGGCGTCGGCGGTGCTCACCGCCCGGGCGACGACCACGGACAGCAACAGGTTGGCGACCGTGGTCACGGCGGCGCCGACCAGGTTCACGCTGCCGCCGCGGGCGACGGCCTGCAGGCTGTCCCGCTTCGGCGCGGCCGCGCCGTCCGCCGCGGCTCCCGGGGCTCCCGCTCCGGCGTGGTCTCGCGCGGACGCGGCCACCGGCGGGGGAGCGATGCCGAGCCAGACCGTCGCCTCCGGGTCGGAGGGGTCCAGCTGCACCGTGGCCTCGGGATCGAAGCCGTTCAGCTGCACGGTCGCCTCCGGGTCGGAGGCGGAACGGTGCGGGCTGATCACGCCCCAGCCTGTCACACGGCCCATGATCACCGCGCCCGTTCGCCGTATCGTCGGATCAACGCTTACATCGTTCCGGAACGTGTTCGAATTACTCCGGTTAGTGAACAAAGGATTTGTCAAGGCCACCTGTGACGCGGTGTCCGTCCACTAGGTTTGGCCGTGACTCGCTCGGACGTGCCCGTCGGCTCCCGAGCCTTTACTGGGGGAATTCAGAATTGTCTGGAAAGCGCTTCGTGTCCGCGGTCGCTGCGGCCGCCGTCACCCTCGCGGGCGTCACCGCCGCCTCGCTGTCGTTGTTCGTCGACCACGCCGGTGCCGTGAGCACCCAGCAGCCGAGCCTGGTCAGCGCCGTGCCGATGGCCGGCACGCCGAACATCACCGACGGCACGGTCCGCACGTTCGTGCAGGTCGGCAACAAGGTGTTCGTCGGCGGCAGCTTCACCTCGGCCACCCCGTCCGGCTCCGCCACCGCGGTCCCGCGGACGTACGTGCTGGCGGTCGACGCGGCCACCGGAGCCCTGGACACCGGGTTCGCCCCGACCCTCGACGGTGAGGTCGACGCCCTGCTGCCCGGGCCGACGCCCGGCAGCGTCTACCTCGGCGGCGCGTTCAACAACGTCAACGGCGTGAAGAGCAAGAGCCTGGCGCTGCTGGACGTCAACACCGGCCTGGCCGTGTCCGGCTTCAAGGCCCCGCCGATGAACGGCGTGATCAACGACCTGGCCATGGCCCAGGGCCGGCTGGTCCTGGCCGGCACGTTCACCACGCTCAACGTGAGCTCCCGGCCCGGCCTGGGCGCGCTCGCCCCGACCACCGGCGTGATCGACCCGAGCTTCATGACGATCGCGGTCGCCGGTCACCACAACTACCCGCACTTCAACTCGTCCGGGCGGCCGATCGGCGCGCAGGCCGCGGTCGGCGTCTCCAAGATCGACGTCACCCCGGACGGCAGCCGCATGGTGATGATCGGCAACTTCCTGACCGCGGCCGGCCTGGACCGCGACCAGATCGCGATGGTCAACCTGACCAGCACGACCGCGACGGTCGACCCCAACTGGCGGACCGCGCGCTACACCGACGACTGCATCTTCAACGCGTACGACTCCTACATCCGCGACGTCGACTTCTCCGGTGACGGGGCCTACTTCGTCGTCGTCGCGACCGGCGGCCCGGCCGCCGGCTCGCTCTGCGACACCGCGGCCCGCTGGGAGACCAACGCCACCGGCACCGCGGTCCAGCCGACCTGGGTCGACTTCACCGGCGGCGACACCCTGCTGTCCGTCGCGATCACCGGCACGGCCGTGTACGTGGGCGGTCACGAGCGCTGGATGAACAACTCCAACGGCCGCGACTCGGCCGGCGCCGGCGCGGTGCCGCGCCCGGGCGTGGCCGCGCTCGACCCGATCAACGGCATGCCGTTCTCCTGGAACCCGGGGCGCAACCCCCGCGGCGCCGGTGCCTACGCGGTCTACGCCAGCCCGACCGGCCTGTGGGTCGGCAGCGACACCGACTTCATCGGCGACTTCGCCTTCAAGCGCGGCAAGATGGCGTTCTTCCCGCTGGCCGGCGGGACCGCGGTCGGGCCCAACAGCACCGGCCGGCTGCCCGGCAACGTCATCGTCGGCTCGCCGGCGGCGGCCCCGACGACCGCGGTGTCCCTGGCGTACGACGGGACCACGGTGGGGGCGCCGGCGACGCTGCCGAGCAGCGGGCTGGACTGGAGCACGGTCCGGGGCGCGGTCATGGTCGACGGCAAGGTGTTCTACGGCTCGGCCACCGACAGCAACCTCTACTGGCGGACCTTCGACGGGACCACGCTGGGGGCGGCGAACCTGGTCGACCCGTACAACGACCCGGCCTGGGCCACGGTGGACACCGGCTCGGGGCAGACGTACGTCGGCCGGAAGTCCGGGTTCTACGCGGAGATCCCGAGCGTGACGTCGGAGTTCTACAGCGGTGGCCGGCTCTACTACACGCTGTCCGGGCAGACGGCGATGTTCTACCGCTACTTCACGCCGCAGAGCGGGATCCTCGGCGCCGACCGGTTCACGGTCGCCGGCACCAGCAACTGGAGCGACACCGGCGGTATGTTCCTGAACGGCACCAACCTCTACCTCACCTCCCGCACCACCGGGACGCTGCGCCGGATCAGCTTCTCCGGCGGGGTGTTCGGGACGGCGTCGACGACGGTCAGCGGGCCGGCCGTGGACGGCCGGGACTGGCGCGGCAAGGCCGTGTTCCTGTCCACCGTCGGGCCCAACGCGGCGCCGCTGGCGGCCTTCACGACCAGCTGCGGCGGGTTGAGCTGCACCGTCGACGGCACCTCGTCCTCCGACCCGGACGGCACGGTCACCTCCTACGCCTGGAACTTCGGGGACGGCACGAGCGGGACCGGGGCCACGGCCACCCACGCGTACGGGGCGGCCGGGACGTACTCGATCACGCTGACCGTGACCGACAACCGGGGCGGGACCAACGCGACCACCCGGTCCGTCACGGTCTCGGTGCCGACGACGGCGATCGCGTTCCGCGGCGCGGCCAACAGCAACGTCAACGCGACCACGGCGGCGGTCACCGTGCCGGCGGCCGTGCGGGCCGGTGACGCGCTGGTGCTGACCGCGACGGTCAACTCCGACACCGTGACGGTGAGCGACCCGGCCGGGTGGGCCCGGCTGGACCGGGCCAGCACGACCGGGATCCAGACTCTCGTGTGGAGCAAGGTCGCCGCCGCGTCCGACGCGTCCTCGGCGCCGAGCATCACGCTCGGCGGGACGGTGAAGACGTCGCTGACCGTGGCGGCGTGGTCGGGGACGGCCGCGAGCGTGCCGGTGGCGTCGTTCGCACACGGCGTCGACACGGTGACGACGGCGTCGCACACGACGCCGGCCGCGACCGTGGTCACGCCGGGCAGCTGGGTCGTGTCGTACTGGGCGGACAAGTCCTCGAGCACGACGGCGTGGACGGCTCCGGCCGGTCAGACCGTGCGCAACGTGTCGCTCGGCACCGCGGCCGGCCGCGTGACGTCGCTGCTCACCGACGCCGGGGCGCCGACCGCGCCCGGGGCGGCCGGCGGGCTGACGGCGACCACCGACGTCGCCGGCACCAAGGCGACGACGCTGACGCTGGTGCTCGCACCGGCCTCCTGACCGACGCACCGCACACGACGAGGGCCCGGCGCAGACGCGCCGGGCCCGCGCCGTCTGTGACTTCTGCCGGCTCCCGCCCGGTCCCGACCCGGGTGCGTGGTGCGAGCCGGGAGAGCCGGTGCGGGAGCACCGGCCCTTCGTCGATACCGTCCGGCGCCGTGGGCGCCGGACGACCTCAGGTGCGCCAGGTCGGGGGGTGACCGAGCCAGGACTCGAGCTCGGCGTCAGAAGCGGCGAGCTGGTCCTCCAGGGCGGCGCGCAGCGACTCCGGCATCGGCGATCGCGGCCGGGCGTTGTGCTTCTCGAACGAGATCCCGGGCGCGGTCCCGATCCCGAGGAAGTCGGTGACCGCCGCGAACACCGGCTCCGGGTCGGTGAAGAAGCGCTGGCTGTCGACCACGTGCATCCGGTCCCGCCCGAAGATCCCCTCCAGCCGGGCCAGCTGCTCCGCGTACCGCCCGCGGGTGATGTAGGCGTGGTGCTGGTGCGAGTGCGACTGGTACGCCGGGTCGGCGATCAGCTTCGCCTCCTCGCCGGCCAGCCGCACCGGCTCCAGCTCCAGCGCCTTCTCGAACGGCTCGGTCTCGAAGCCGCGCGCGGTCTCGTGGGTGTGGGCCGAGTACGCCCGCTCGACCGGGTCGCGCAGCAGCACCAGCAGCCGCACCCCGGGCAGGTCGGCCGCGATCCGCCGCCCGGCCAGCGGGTGGAACATGTAGTACGGGCTGGACTCGCCGGTGATCGGCAGCTGCCCGTCCACCGCCGCCCGCCGGGCCGAGGCCAGCAGCGGGAAGTGCCCGCGATACCAGGCCGGCCCGTGCCCGTAGCCGGTGTCGAAGTAGTGCGCGCCCTTGTGCAGCACGGCCGGCAGCACCCGCGGGTGCTGGGCCAGCGTCTTGTACATCGACGTCGTCCCGCACCGCTGCGCCCCGACGATCAGGAACGACGGCGTCATCCGGGCCGAGGCGGTGACCCGCCCGGTCGCCCGGGCCGCCGCCCGCGCCAGCTCCTGCAGCCCGGGCCGGGCCTTGATCTGTTCCTTGAGCACGAGCTCGATTCCTCCCCCTCGGTTCAGCGCGCCGCGACCGGGACGGCCGCCCGGGCGGCGGCCAGTACCCCTTCGGTCATCGCGCGCCAGTCGCCCCACCGGGTCTGACCGTCGCCGATGTAGCGGGTCAGGATCTCCACCAGGTAGAGCACGGCCACGGTCGCCGCGGACTCCGCCGGCACCCCCACCGGCCCCAGCACCCCGGGCGCCCGCCGGACCGAGTCCGCGAGCATCATTCCGGCCGCGCCGGCGTCGGCCGGCAACCGCGGCTGCAGGTCGTAGTGCAGCGGGTCGAAGCCGACCGGCACCCCGGCGCCGAAGCGCTCCCAGTCCCAGGCCAGCACCGTGCCCTCGACCACCGCGGTGTTCCACGGCGTCCAGTCACCGTGCCAGGACCCGATCCGGAGGTCGGCGCCGGCCAGCGCGTCCAGCGCCGCGGCCAGCCGGTCCCGGTCGGCGCCCGGCGGCAGCGCGGCCACCCGGGCCCGCAGCCCCGTCCCGTACGGGCCGTCGAGGGGCTGGGTCGAGATCCCGCCCACGGCCGCGACCTCGGCGGTGGCCGCGACCAGCCGCCCGTCGGCCGGACGCCGGGGCTGGCGGACCGGCAGCGGCGACTGGACCAGGATCTCCAGCCCGCGCCAGGACCCGCCGGAGAGCACCTTGGGCACGGTCACCCGGGTCAGCCCGGCCCCGGCCAGCGTCCGCAGCGCCGCGGCCTCGCCGGCGACCAGCCGGCCGGTCAGCACGGTGGTGGCGACCTTGGCGTAGCCGAGCGTCCCGCCGTCCGCGCCGAGCAGCTGCAGCACCGGCTTGCGGTTGGCCCGGGCCGGCCCCAGGTGCAGGCTGACCAGCACCGGCCGGCCCAGCTCGCGGGAGAGGTGGTCCTCGATCGTGTCGCCCGCGCCGCCGACCTCGAGCCGGTCGCGCAGCAGCCGGTCGCCGGCCCCGGCGGTCAGCGCGGCCGCGGCCAGCCGGACCGCGGCCCGCCGGGCGGCCGAGGACTGCTCGCCGTAGCCGCGCACCGCGCCGCCGGCCGCGCGCCGGGTCCGCCGCGGCACCAGCAGCCGGGGGTGCTCCAGCGACGGCAGGATCAGGTACGACCGGCGGGCGCCGGCGTGCCGGGCCCGGCCGAGCGTGGCCGTGGCCGGCGCCGGCCACAGCAGCGGCACCAGCTCCCGCAGCCACGCCACCCGCTCGTCGCCGCCGGGGGTCACGGGCTCACCTCCGGGTGCTTCTGCCGCCACAGCAGCCCGACCGCGATCATCTGCAGCGCCAGCGGCCAGCTGGTGGCCGAGTAGACGAACATGAACCACATCGAGACCAGGATCGTCGCCTGCGCGCCCATCCCGATGGCGGTGCGCTGCCCGCGGTAGAACCAGAGCACGGCCAGGAAGAAGCCGATGTAGAGCGACACCCCGAGGAAGCCCTGGGCGAAGACGGTCAGCCAGAACTGCCCGGTGCTGCCGATGTCGGCGTTGCCGCAGGTGTTGCAGGACGCCGACGAGCCGACGGCGATGGACTGGGAGCTGCCGATGACCTCGCGGGTGGTGCCCCAGCCGACGATCGGCGACTCCTTCGCGCCCTGGATGGCGGCGTGCGCGAGGTTGGACCGGATGTCGTTGCTGTGCCCGTGGGCCAGCCGCTCCTGGACCACCGTCGCCAGTGGGGAGGCCAGGAAGACGACGGCCAGCGTGGACGCGGCGGCGGCCAGCCCGATCACCGTGGCCACCCGGCCGCTCATCGCCAGCCGGACCGCCAGCAGCAGCAGGGCCAGGCCGATGCCGACCCACAGCCCGCGGTTGAGCGACTGCACGATCGGGACCAGCGCGACCGCGAGCAGCGCGACGGCGAGCAGCCGGCCCCGGGCCCGGGCCAGCACCGCCCACACCACCAGCCAGATCAGCAGCAGGCCGAGGACGTTGCCCCAGGTGTTGGTGTATTCGAACGGCGCCTTCGGCCGGGGCGAGGTGAACCCGAGCACGTCCTGGTTCTGCGCCGCCCCCGGGTGCACCAGCACCCGGACGTACGCGTTGGAGCGCAGCCCCTGCGGCAGCACCATCTCCAGCGGCGAGGTGAAGTTGAAGCCGGGCGCGAGCAGGCCGAGCAGGCCGCCCGCGACGGTCACCGCGAACAGCGTGGTCAGGCAGCCGACGATGCGCCGGTCGGTCAGCCCGCGGCCGCGGCTGTTGATGACGTACAGGGCGAGCACGGCGGCGGCGGCGTAGTTGAGCCAGCGCAGGCTGAACGCGATGAGCTGGCTGGCGGCCCCGTGCGGCAGCGTGTCCGGCGCGGTCCGGCCGAGCATCAGCCCGCTGACGATGACCGCCAGCAGGAAGCACAGCCACAGCCCGAACCCGCGCGGCACCGCCAGCCGCTCCATCCGGCGCAGCTGCCACGCCATCGGCACGGCGAAGACGATCACCGCGAAGCTGCCGAGGCCGAGCGCCCACCAGACCGGGAAGAACGCGACCAGCGCGGTGAACGGCCAGTGCCCGGGCAGCACGGCGCCGCCCCGGCGCAGCGCCCGCGACAGCCACGGGCCGGTGCGGGTGACGTCCTGCGAGCTGGTGTGGCCCGGGGTCGGGTGCCGCCGGAGCGCGGGCGGGTCGAGCGTGCTGGTCATGGCGTCACCCCGTGGCGATCTTCGAGCCCGGGGGCAGCAGCAGGATCCAGGTCGGGCCGGCCGCGAACCGCAGCGGCACGCTGGCCGCGTCGACGTAGCCGGTCACCGCGGTGGCCGAGCGCTTGTACCAGGTGCAGGGCGTGACCGTGCCGCCGGAGACGGCGGTGCAGGCGCCGCGGCCGAGCACCCGGGCGCTCTGCGCGATGCGGTCCGGGTCCCGCAGCTTGACCTGCTTGTACGGCACGGTCTGCAGGATCAGGTTGGCCACCGACACGCCGGGCGACCCGGCCCGGGACCAGCGCTTGCCGGTGGCCGAGTACGTCCACGTCTCCGCGGCCGAGCCGGGCGGGGTCACGGTGATCTTCGCCGCCTTGCCCAGGTGGCTGGTGCTGAACCGGTCCCCGGCCGCCGCGACCGGCAGCACCGCGGGCGGCGGCTTGGCCCCGGCCGGCGCGGCCGCGAGCACGGCCGCGGTCGAGGTGGTCCGCCCGGTCGCCCCGTAGGTGAACGCGGCCGCCGAGGTGACCTGGGTGACCTCGGCCGCGCGGAGCAGGCCCTCGGTGCCGCTGGCGCCGCCGACGTTCGCGTAGAGCGGGCGCAGGCTCGGCAGCACGAACGGGTCGGCCGGGCGCACCTGCCCGACCGGACCGATCTGGGCCACGTCCCGGGACTGGAACACCGCCAGCGCCCGGGCCAGGCCGGCCGTCTCCCACTCCTGGTAGACGAGGTCAGCCTGCTCCAGGCCGACACCGCCGCTGACCGGCAGCCGGACCGCGATCGCGGGCCGCGCGGCCACCGCCGCCGACACCGGCAGCCCGGTGAGCGGCGCGACCGGGCCGGCTGCCGCCGGGGTGGTCGCGGTGGCCGCGGGCGTGGTCGTCGCCGCGGCCGGGGCGGTGCTGTCGGCCTGCAGGCTGGCCGGCGGGGCACCGCCGCACCCCGCGAGGAGCAGGGCGGCGCCGAGCGGGAGGACCAGCCGCAGTGTCGTCGCTCGCGTCACCGGTCTCAGTCCGCCGCCGGGCGGGTGATCGTCCGGGTCGGCTCGTCCAGGTCGGCGTCGGCCG
Organism: Mycobacteriales bacterium; assembly: GCA_035474175.1. Lineage (GTDB taxonomy): Bacteria > Actinomycetota > Actinomycetes > Mycobacteriales > CADCTP01 > CADCTP01. Next base: position 31,726 of record DATINN010000160.1, read on the forward strand.
CGGTGTCGTCGGCGGGGACGGCCCGGTAGCCGGTGCCGTTCACGCCGGAGCCGTTCACGTGCCCGTTGGTGTGGCCGTTGGTCGAGCCGGGCGTGCGGCGGTTGAGCGCGGGCGCGCCGGTGCGGGCGCCGGTGGTGAGGTCGTCGGCGGCTGCGCCGTAGCGCTCGTCGTCGTAGCGTTCGTCGGTGCTGCCGTAGCGGTCCGCCCCGGACCGCGCGTCCAGCCCGGACCGCGCGCCGTACCGGTCCGGCGTGGACGGGGCCGGCGGGGCGGAGTAGGCCGAGCGGGTCGCCGTGGTCGCGGCCCCCGCGGTGGTGCTGCCCGTCGAGGGCGCCGGCGGGGTCCGCTTCTCCCGCCGCACCGGCACCCGCGGCATGGTGACCATGCCGATGGACCGGGTGCCGACGAGGTCGATCAGCCGGGACGCGCGCAGCACCTGGTCGTTGGTGGTGGCGCCGAGCTCGACGACCAGCACGGTGACGTGGGCCAGCCGGGCCAGCGTCTGGGCCTGCGAGCCCGAGGACATCGGCGGCGCGTCGATGACGACGAACCGGGCCGAGTGCCGGAACTGCCGGATCGCCTGCTCGGTGAGGAAGACCTGGGTCGCCTCGCTGGTCAGCTCGGCCTCGACGCCGGGCGGGATGACCCGCAGGCCGTGCCCGGCCGCCGGCCGCTGCTCCAGGTCGGAGACGTTGATCCCGCCGTGCAGCAGCTCGGACAGGCCGGGCGCCTCCGGGTCGAGGTCGAGGATCTGCCGGCCGCTGGAGTCGGGGTCGGCGCAGACGAGCACGGTGTCCAGGTTCATCCGGGCCAGCGAGACGGCCAGGTTGGCGGCCACGATGCTGCCGGCCGGCCCGTCCGAGGCGCCGGCGACCAGGATGATCTGCTCCCGGTCGGAAACCAGCGAGACCAGCACGTTGCGCAGCTCGCTGAACGCGTTGCCCTGCCGGCTGTGGGTGCTCTGCACCATGCTGAAGTCGGTGCGCGCGCCGGTCGGCACCTCGACCAGCACCGGCACGTCGAACTCGCGCTCCAGGTCGACCGAGCGGCGGACCCGCCTGTCGGCGCGCTCGATCGCGAAGGCCAGCATCAGCCCGAACAGCAGGCCCAGCAGCAGCCCGCTGGCGATGGCCAGGATGCCGAGCGGTCCGGACGCGGAGTCCGGCAGTACCGCGTCCGTGCTGATGTTGCCGGGCTCCACCGGGTCGTTCAGCGGGACCAGGCGTCCGGCAGCCGTGCTGATCTGATCGGTCACGTTGTTGAGCTGTGCCTGCGCGAACGCCCGGTCGGGCGAGTCGACCGGCAGGGCCGCGATCTGGCCGGTCAGCGTCTTCTGCTGGGCGACCAGGCTGGCGATCTGGGTCTTCAGGGCCTTGGCCCGGGCGGCGTTGTCGGCCTTGGCCACGTCGCCGCGGTTCTGCAGGTAGGCCTCGGCGAACGCGTGCGCGCCCTGCTGGGCCCCGGCCGGGTTGTCGGCCGTGAACGCGATCTCCATCAGCGTGGTGTTGGCCGGCACGGTCACCTTGACCGACTCACCCAGGTCCTGCGGGGAGATGCTGGTCCGCAGCAGGTCGCGGGCCTTGGTCTCGACCGCGGAGGAGCGGACCAGCTGGGCCTCGGTGTCGAGGTTGACGGTGCCGGTGGTGCGCCCGCCGGTCTGGTCGCTGTCGGTGCTGACCGGGGCGACGAGCACGGTGGCGGTCGAGGTGTATTCGGGGGACCGGGTCGCGGTGAACGCGTAACCGGCGCTCAGCCCGACCAGCAGGCCGAGCGCGATCGCCCACCACCGCCGCCGGGCGAGGCGGAGGTAGTCGCCCAGCTGGAGCGTGTTGCCGCCGGACTGGCTCGCCACCAATGTTCCCCCTCGTAGGCCCCGGCCGCGCGCGCCGCGCGGCTCAGGTGCGATCTCCCGGCGACGTCCCCCGCAGCCGGTCCGCGCCAACGTTAGTCCGTACGGCGGTCGACCACGGCGTGATTGCCAAGAATCGTGGTTCGGCCACTCGACCGGAGGGTGAGGGTAGGCTCCCCTCCTTACCGGGCGGTCGATCAGGAGCACGAGTGCGGGTCTGTTACCACATCCAGTCGCATACCCTGCCCGGCCAGCTGGTCCGCCTGATCCGGACGATCCGCACCACCAGCCCCAACAGCCTCGTTGTGGTCAGTCACTCCGAGACCGGCCCCGACCTTGACCTGGGCGAGCTGGCGGCCGATCCCGCGGTGATCGTCACCCGGGTGCCCAACGGCTACGCCGACTTCTCCCACGTCGACCGCTGGCTGGAGGCCGTGGACCTGCTGGAGGAGCGCGGCGAGCCGTACGACTGGCTGTGCAACATCTCCGGCCAGGACTACCCGCTGCTGCCGCTGGCCGCGGCCGAGGCCGAGCTGGCCGCCGGCGGCGCGGACGGCTACCTGCAGTTCTTCCCGCTGCTCAACGGGCCCAAGTGGCCGGCCGCGAAGGTCCGCACCCGGTACGCCTTCGCGTACGCCAAGGTGCCGCTCTCGCCCCGGGCGCAGCGGCTGCTGCGGCCGCTGGCGGCGGTGAACCGGGTGCAGCCGCTGGTCCGGTTCAGCCCGGTGCACCGGGCCGTCGGGGTCCGCCGCCGCCGGCAGCCGATCCCGCTCGCCGACCTCTACGGCGGCTCGTTCTTCTGCTCGCTGTCCCGGGACTGCGTGCGCTACGTGCGGGAGTGGGTCGCGACCCACCCGGCCGAGGTGCGCTACCTGCGCGGCTCGCTGACCTCGGCCGAGGTGTTCTTCCAGACCGTGCTGGTCAACGCGGGGACGTTCCGGCTGGAGAACGACAGCAAGCGCTACTTCGACTTCCGCAACAGCCGCCACAACCACCCGAAGGTGCTGACGGTGGCCGACCTGCCCCGGATGCAGAGCCGCGGCGCGCACTTCGCCCGCAAGATCGACGAGCGGGTCGACGCCGAGCTGCTCGATCGACTGGACGAGAAGCTATTCACGCTCCGTAGTTAATTGGTTACTCAGCAATGCGTGTTCACTCACAGTTGCCAATTTCGGCTCCGGGCCGTCATCAACCCTCGTATTCTTCCTCTCACTGATCGGACGGGGGCGGCGTCGCCATCCGCCGAGTTCCTTGGGGGGAATGTGACGAGACGCTTGGTGGCCGCCGCCCTGGCGGCCTTGGTGGGGACCTTGCTGGCCGTGCAGCCGGCCTGGGGGGTCAACGCGCAGCACGACAAGGTCGTGTCCGCGGTGCCGTCGGCGGCCACACCGAACGCGGTCAACGGCACCGTGTTCGGCATGGCCCAGGTCGGCACGACGATCGTCATGGGCGGCAGCTTCACGTCGGTCACCTCGCCCAACCGCGCGACGACCTACAACCTCCCGTACGTCGTGGCCTTCAACCAGGCCACCGGCGCGGTCAACACCGCGTTCGCGCCCGCCCTGGACGGTCAGGTCAACGCCGTGCTGCCGGGCCCGACGGCCGGCACCGTCTACGTCGGAGGCAGCTTCAACAACATCGGCGGCGTCAAGGCCAAGGGCCTGGTGCTGCTCAACGTCTCCAACGGCAGCCGGGTCGCCGGCTTCGCGACGCTGGCCATGAACGGCATCGTCAACACCGTCGCCCGGTCCGGCAACCGGATGTTCCTGGGCGGCACGTTCACCACGATCGGCGCCTCGCAGCGCGGCGGCATCGCCTCCTTCAACGCGACCACCGGCGCCCTGGACTCGTTCATCACCAGCAAGGTCACGGTCAACCACAACTGGACCGCGACCAACGGCGGGGCCAAGGGCGGCGTCGGCGTCTCCAAGATCGACGTCACCCCGGACGGCTCCCGCCTGGTCGCGATCGGCAACTTCAAGCTCGTCGACGGCCTGTCCCGGGACCAGGTCGCGATGTGGGACACCTCCGGCGCCACCGCCGCGCTGCGGCTGGACTGGCAGACCCACCGCTACGAGCCGGCCTGCTTCTACTGGGCCTACGACTCCTACATCCGGGACGTGGACTTCTCGCCCGACGGCACGTACTTCGTGATCGGCGCGACCGGCGGCGGCAACGGCACGCTCTGCGACACCGCGGCCCGGTTCGAGACCGGTGCGGTCGGCACCGACGTCCAGCCGACCTGGGTCGACTACGCCGGCGGCGACACCGTGCTCTCGATCGCCATCACCGGCACGGCCGTGTACGCCGGCGGCCACATGCGCTGGATGAACAACCCCAACGGCAACGACGCGCCGGGCGGCGGCGCCGTGCCGCGGCCGGGCATCGTGGCGCTCGACCCGGCCAACGGCATCCCGCTGTCCTGGAACCCGGGGCGCAACCCGCGCGGCGCCGGGGCGTACTCGCTGCTGGCCACGCCGCAGGGGCTCTACGTCGGCAGCGACACCGACTACATCGGCAACCGGAAGTACTTCCACGGCAAGATCGCGTTCTTCCCGCTGGCCGACGGGGCCGCGCCGGCCTCGACCGCGGTGCAGGCGCTGCCCGGCGGCGTCTACCTCGGCGCCTCCCAGCAGGCGGCCGCGAGCAACGTCCTCTACCGGGTCAACGCCGGCGGGGGAGCGGTGCAGGCCACCGACTCCGGTCCGGACTGGTCCGACGGCTCGGCCAACGTCAGCGGCGGCAGCACGGCCGGCTGGAGCCCCGTGGCCAACGTCAACGCCACGGTGCCGGCCAGCACGCCGCGCTCGATCTTCGACAGCGAGCGGTACGGCCAGCAGAGCTGGACGTTCCCGGTCCCGGCCGGAGCGACGGTCAAGGTCCGGCTCTACTTCGCCAACCGCTACCCCGGCACGTCGGCGCCGGGCCAGCGGGTGTTCACCGTGGCGGTCAACGGCACCGCGGTGCTGCCCTCCTACGACATCGCGGCCGACGTCGGCGACCAGACCGGCACCATGAAGGAGTTCGCCAACCTCACCGGCGCCGGGGACGGGGCGATCCACGTCGACCTGACCAACCACGTCGAGAACGCGCTCATCAACGGCATCGAGATCGTCCGCACGGACGTCCCGGAGCCGCCGGCGGGCGCGGCCGGTGCGCTGGTCGAGCGCAACTTCGACGGCAGCACCGCCGGTGCCGTGACCCAGGTCAGCTCGCCGCTGGACTTCAGCACCGTGCGCGGCGCGACCCTGGTCGGCAACCAGCTCTACTACGGCAAGACCGACGGGCTGCTCTACCGGCGGGCGTTCACCGGCACCACGTTCGGCGCCGAGTCGCTGGTCGACCCGTACAACGACCCGGCCTGGATCAACGTGGACACCGGCTCCGGGCAGACGTTCAAGGGCGCCCGGCCGTCGTTCTACAACGAGATCGTCAACGTGACCGCGATGTTCACCGACGGCAGCGGGCAGCTGTACTACAAGCTGCTCGGCGACTCCAGGCTCTACAAGCGGGCCTTCAGCGCGGACAGCGGGATCATCCACGACGACCGGATCGCCACCGGGACCACGCTGCCCGACATCACCGGGGCGTTCTTCTCCGGCGGCAACCTCTACTACGCCACCCGTGCGGACGGGAACCTGACCAAGGTCGGCTTCTCGGCCGGCACCCTGACCGGCGCGCCCACCGTGGTCAGCGGGCCGTCGGCGGACGGCGTGGACTGGCGGTCCCGGGCCCTGTTCCTCGGCCCGCGCATCGCCGCCAACACCCCGCCGACCGCGGTCGCGGCCGTCACCTGCTCCGGGCTGGACTGCACGGCCAGCTCCGCGGGGTCCTCGGACCCGGACGGGACGATCGCCTCGACGTCGTGGGCCTGGGGTGACGGGGCCACCGGTCCGTCCGCGTCGCACACGTACGCGGCCGCCGGGACCTACACCGTCACGCTGACCGTGACCGACAACGACGGGGCCACCGCGACGGCGACGAAGTCGGTCACCGTCACGGCCCCGCCGCCGGTGACCAACCCGATCGCCTTCCGGGCCACCGCCGGCACCCAGGTCAACGCGACCTCGGCGTCGGTCACGGTGCCGGCCGCGGTGCAGGCCGGTGACGGCCTCGTGCTCGTGATGACCAGCAACAGCAGCACGGTCACCTACGGCGACCCGGCCGGCTGGACGCTGGTCGACACCGCGACCACGACCGGGATCACCACCCGGGTCTACTCCCGGGTGGCGACGGCCTCCGACGCCGGCTCGGCGGCGACCGTCACCTCCAGCGCGATCGCGAAGCTGGACCTGCGGCTGGCGGCGTACGCCAACACCAGGACGAGCGCGCCGGTCTCGGTGCTGACCAAGGCGGTCGAGACGACCGCGGTGGCGGCGCACACCACGCCGGCGGCGACCGTGACCGGCGCGGGCTCGTGGGTGCTGTCGTACTGGGCGGACAAGTCCGGGACCACGACGGCCTGGACCGCCCCGGACGGCCAGACCGTCCGCGGGGTCACCATCGGCACCGGCACCGGGCGGGTCACCTCGCTGCTGACCGACGCCAACGCGGCGGCCGCGGCCGGGCCCGCCGGCGGCCTGACGGCCACGACGGACGCCCCGGGCACCAAGGCCACGATGCTGACGATCGTGCTGGCGCCCGCCAGTTAGTCCATTTCCGAAAAGGGGCCCGGCTTCGGCCGGGCCCCTTTTCCGTGTGCGGCCAATTACTCTTCGTAATCGACGTGGACAATGCTGGAAACCCTCCCGACAATGTGTTTCGGGGGCCACTGCACATCGGTGGCTACGGGACATTCGGGGGAATGAGAATGCTGTTCAGGAGTCGTCTGCTCGCGGCCGGCGTGGTGCTGGCCTTCTGCGGGCTGTTGGTGGTTCCGGCGGGCGCGTCGGCGTCCGGCGCGCTCGGCCGGGTGGTCAGCGCCAACCCGGCCAACTACACGCCTGACGTGCGCAACGGCGCCGTCTACAAGGTGGCCGAGTATCGCGGGGTCATGTACGCGGGTGGGTCGTTCACGGCGGTGTCGGCGGCCGGCAGCGCGCGGACGGTCGCCCGCTCGCGCCTCGTCGCCTTCAACGCCGCGAACGGTGCGATCACGTCATTCGCGCCGCGAATCAACGGCACGGTGTGGGCTCTCGCCGCTTATGGCGGCTCGGTGTACGTCGGTGGGTCATTCACCACCGTGAATGGCGTCCGGCGTCCCGGACTGGTGAAACTGAATTCGGTCACCGGCGCCGTGGATCCGCGCTTCAACGCGAAACTCTCCGGCGCGGTCACGGACCTGGCCGTCGTGAACGGCCGGCTCGTCGCCAGCGGCACCTTCGGGGCACGGCTCGCGGCGCTGCGGCTGGCCACCGGGGCCAACACCGGCTACCTCAACCTGGCCGTGCGCGGGTCGGTCGCCCGCAACGCCGGGCCGACCCAGGTCTACCGGTTCGCGGTCAACCGGGCCGGCACCCGGCTGGTCGGCGTCGGCAACTTCACCAGCGTCGGCGGGAAGGCGCGCTACCGGGCCTTCATGCTCA
>DATINN010000161.1:0-3515 GCA_035474175.1 Mycobacteriales bacterium
CCAAGCTGGGCGTGCCCGACCTCATCGCCGACTACACGCCGAGCACGAAGCTGTCGGTGATCTCGCCCGGCGGCGCGCAGGTCTCGGCGTACGCGGCCCGGCCCAACCACGTGGTGCCGCGCAAGGTCTTCGACGCCCGGCTGGTCGACGCGGCCCGGGCGGCCGGGGTCGAGGTGCGCCGGCACCGGGTCCGGGAGCTGACCCAGGACGCGGACGGCGTGTCCGTGGACGGCATCCGGGCCCGGGCCGTCGTGGCCGCGGACGGCGCCAACTCCACCGTCCGCCGGCTGCTCGGGATGCCGGCCGGCGGCGACCGGCACGTCGCCATCGCGGTGCGGGGCTACGCCGACCTGCCGCCGGACAGCGAGCGGGCCGACGGGGCCCAGTTCATCGCGATGCAGAAGCAGGGCTGGCCGGCGTACGCGTGGTCGTTCCCGATCGGGGACGGGACGGCGAACATCGGCTTCGGCATGATGCTGCCCCGGCTGCGGGCGGCCCAGGCCGCGGGCGAGGGCGGCGGCCGCAGCGTGCTGCACGGCCGGCTGGCCGCGCTGCTGCCCGACCTCAAGGGCCGCGACCTGCTCGCCCACCACCTGCCGCTGTCGACCGGCCGGCCGGCCACGCCCGGCCGGGGCCGGGTGCTGCTGGCCGGCGACGCCGCCAGCCTGATCAACCCGCTGACCGGCGAGGGCATCTACTACGCGCTGGTCTCCGGCCGGCTGGCCGGCACGGCCGCGGTCGGGGCGCCGCGCAACCCGCTCGGGGCGTACCGCTTCGGGCTCAAGGCCACCCTCGGCAACCACCTGCGCACCACCGACGTGCTGGCCCGGGCCTCGCAGTCCTCCCGCTTCATGGACGCCGCGATCGCCACCGCGGCCCGCCGCAGCGACGTCTTCGACCTCCTGGTCGACGTCGGCCTCGGCTCCGGCACCGTCCCGCTCCCCCTGGCCTGGTCCGTCGTCAAGGCCTGGGCCCGCGGCGGGCGCTAAGCCACCGGCGGGCACACCAGGTAGTGCGTCGAGGGGACCCGCACCCCCCGCCGCTCCGCCTGCATGGCCATCAGGACCTCATACGCCTCCGGGCACCCGACGAGGTCTCGCTCGTACGCCTCGGACAGCACGTCTGTGCTGTCGATGACCCGAAGTCCGCCCCGCCGTGCGTAGTCGGCGGCCGGCAGGTCGTCGGTCAGCAGCATCGCACCGGCCAGGGCCGGCAGCGTCCGTAAGGCGTGGATGGACTGCGCCTCGCCCAGGTGCTGGCGGGGACGCGCGGCGCGCCCGTCGAGCGCCGTCCTCCGCAGGCGCTCGATCGCGGCGATGTCGACGTCGCCGTCGAAGACGATCGGATCGTCGAACCAGGCCGGTCGGATAACGCTGAGGAGCTCGGGCCGGTCGACGCAGAGGTCGAGGACCTCGCGCCGGACGGCCTCGACGCAGGTGATGCGATCGCCGTACAGGTCCTCGAGGAGATCGACCCGGTGGACGACGGCGAAGTTGAGGAACGAGCAGGTGTCAGCGACGACGAGGGCGATCATGGTTCGAAGACCGGCTCCTCGAGGTCGTGCCGGGCCGCAGGAACGGGAGCGACCGGGGCCAGCACGGCCAGCACCTCCTCCACCGGGCGGTTCAGGATCGATGCCAGCGGCCGGACGCTGATCTGTCCCCGCTCGTATGCAGCCAGAGCAGCGTCGACGAGCCGGAGACACGGTCGGGACGTGTCGTGGTCGGCCTCCTGGGCACGCAGGTCGTCCAGCCAGCCGCCGTGCAGGGCGGCCGCGGACAGGGTGGTCCCGGCCAGCTCCCGCCGGCCCTCCTCCGACACCAGCCCGAGGTTGAACAGCCGCCACGCCAGCGCCGATGCGGAGACGGACAGCTGCCCCATCAACACCGCGAACGTGTGGGCGTCGGGAGGCTCGCCGTCCAGCCGGGCCCGGACCAGGTCACCCGGCATCAGGAACGCGGCGGCGAATGCGTTGGCCCGCATCTCCGCATGGTCGCGGCGAGTCGACTCCGCCATCACGTCACGGTCCACCCACACACCCTGAGAGTCACCGGCCAGCAGGTGTCCGAGCTCGTGGGCGAGGGTGAACCGCTGCCGGGTCCACGGCACGCCGTTCGTCACGAGCGCCAGCCGGAACCCGTCCCGCTGATACGAGAGCCCGTCGAGGCCGTCGCCGAGGCGGTCGATCTCGACGTCGACCTCGAACACGTCCTCCAGCACCGCGGGCAGGTCGGTGGACACGTCCGGATCCCGCCCCCGCGTCCGGACGAGCCGCCATGCCTGCTCCGCGAGATCGGCGCCCTGCCGGATCATGAGCCCGTGGCCGGGCCGGGCCGGCACTGGCGTCGGCGCGTCCACGGCGCCGATCTCCCGCAGCCCGGACCAGAGCTCCTCCAGGTGCTGAGCCCGGGCGGTGGCACGCCCGACGGCCTCCTCGTCGACGACGGCCGCGCGGGCAGCCACCGCGGGAAGCTGCCGTCCCTGCCCGGTCAGCAGCCAGTCGACGGTGACCTCGCCGCGTTCGGCGATGACGGCCAGCTCGAGCGAGGTGAACCGGCGGACCCCGCTCAGCGACTTCGACAGCTTCGTCGGGTCCATGCCGACCAGTGCGGCGAACTCGCCCTGCCTGAGCCCGCTGCGCTCGACGACCTGCAGCACCCGGTCCCGCAGTTCACCGCTCATCCGCCCCACCTCCTCGTTGCGATAATCGCAACTGGCGGGCTCCGGCGCAAGCCGTTGCCACGTGGGCGCAGCTAGGCTGGCGGCATGACGGCGACCGTGGAGACGTACGCGGACGTGGTGCGGGACGGGGCGGCGCTGCGGCGGTTCTTGCACGGGTTGCCCGGGGTGGATCAGGTGGGGGCGGAGGCGCGGGCGGCGGCGCTGGCGACCCGGAGCATCAAGAAGGACTCCAAGTCGTACGCGCTGGATCTCGCGATCCGCTGCGTCGACCTCACCACGCTGGAAGGCAGCGACACCGAGGGCAAGATCCGGGCGCTCTGCGCCAAGGGTCGACACCCCGACCCGACCGATCCCACGACGCCGTCGGTCGCTGCGATCTGCGTCTATCCGGACCTGGTGGCGGTCGCGAAGGCCGAGCTGGTCGGGTCGGGCGTCAAGGTCGCCAGCGTGGCCACCGCGTTCCCGTCCGGGCGGGCGAGCATGGCGGTCAAGCTGGCCGACGTGCGGGAGGCGGTCGCCGCCGGCGCCGACGAGATCGACATGGTCATCGACCGGGGCGCGTTCCTGTCCGGCCGCTACCAGCAGGTCTACGAGGAGATCGTGGCCATCCGGGAGTCCTGCGGGGCGGCCCACCTCAAGGTGATCCTGGAGGCCGGCGAGCTCGGCACCCTGGACAACATCCGGCGCGCGTCCTGGCTGGCGCTGCTGGCGGGCGGGCAGGTGATCAAGACCTCGACCGGCAAGGTGTCGCCGGCCGCGGCCCCGCCGACCTCGCTGGTCATGCTGGAGGCGGTCCGCGACTTCGCGCTGGCGACCGGGGAACGCCGGGGCGT
>DATINN010000162.1:0-7700 GCA_035474175.1 Mycobacteriales bacterium
GCCAGCCCGGAGCGGGTGGACAGGATCTTGCGGATCTCCAGGCCGACCAGCCGGGTCAGCGGCGGGCGGCGGTCGACCAGGGAGGCGGTGACGGGACGGTCGAGAACGGCGGTCATGGCGGGCTCCTAGGGCAATTCGGACGACTCAGGGGGGTCGACGACTCAGGGTCAGGCGGTCAGCTGGAAGAACAGGTCCTCGAGCCCGCGGTCGGCGGGCCGCAGGTCGGTGAGCACGTGCCCGCCGGCGGCGGCGACGCGGCCGACCTGCTCGGCGGTGGCGCCGGGCACGGACACGGTGTCGCCGTCGCAGGAGGCGGTCAGCCCGGCCGCCCGCAGCGAGCCGGCCAACCCGGCGGGATCCAGAGCCCGCACCCGCACCCCGTCGCCGGCCAGCAGCGCGCCGATCGGCCCGTCGGCGACGATCCGCCCGGCGCCGATGACGACCAGCCGGTCGACGGTGTGCTCGACCTCGCCCAGCAGGTGGCTGGACAGCAGCACGGTGCCGCCGCGGTCGGCGTGCCCGCGCAGCAGCCCCCGCATCCAGCGGATGCCCTCCGGGTCCAGCCCGTTGGCCGGCTCGTCCAGGATGAGCAGCGCCGGGTCGGCCAGGAGCGCGGCCGCGATGCCGAGCCGCTGCCGCATGCCGAGCGAGTAGCCGCGGATCCGGCGCCGGCCGGCCGGGCCCAGGCCGACCTGGTCGAGCAGCTCGTCCACCCGCCGGACCGGTACGCCCAGGGTGGCGGCCAGGATGGCCAGGTGCGTGCGGCCGGTGCGGCCCGGGTGCACGGCGCCGGCGTCGAGCAGGGTGCCGGCCAGCGCGGCCGGGTTGGGCAGGTCGACCCAGCGGCGGCCGTCGACCAGCGCCTCGCCCGCGGTCGGCGGGACCAGGTCGGTGATCATGCGCAGCGTGGTGGTCTTGCCGGCGCCGTTGGGGCCGAGGAAGCCGGTCACGGTGCCGGGTTCCAGCGCGAAGGACACGTCGTCGACGACGGTGCGGTCGGCGTACCGCTTGGTGAGGCCGGTGACGGTGATCATGGGAGCTCCTCGGTTCGGTGTGGTCTCACCGTGCCGCCGGGGCCCCGGTCGCCGCCGTGTCCGGAAGTCGCGAACCCGTCATCGAAAGTGGACAACGTGATCACCGTTCGGGGACGAGCCGCGCACCGCCCCGGACCTACGCTGCGAACCATGCGCAGGCGGTCGTGGGCACTGGACGGGGCGATCGCGCTCGCCCTGGCCCTGACCGCGGTGGCCGAGGTGACCCTCCCGGACGAGCTCTACTCCGACACCCGGGCCGGGGTCGTGCTGGCCGCCGGGCTGGCCGCCGCCGGGCTGGCCGTGCTGCGGCGCCGGTGGCCGCTGTGGTTCCTGGCCGCGGCCGTGCTGCACGGGCTGAGCACCGGCGACGCCTCGGCCGCGCTGCCCTTCGCCGCGTACGCGGTGGCCCGCTACGTCCCGGCCGCCCGCCCGCGCTGGCTCGCGCTCGGTGTCGCCGCCGCGGTCTCGCTGCAGCCGTGGCAGTTCACCGGCGGCACCAAGACGCTCAACAACGTCCTCATCGTGCTGGTGGCGCTGGTGCTGCCGGCCGTGCTCGGGCTCTGGGTCCGGGCCCGGACCGAGCTGCTGGCGGCGCTGCGGGAGCGGGCCGAGCGGGCCGAGGCCGAGCAGCGCACGCTGGCCCGGGAGGCCGTGCTGGAGGAGCGGGCCCGGATCACCCGGGAGATGCACGACGTGGTCGGGCACCGGGTCAGCCTGATGGTGCTGCAGGCCGGCGCGGTCGACATGGCCGCCGAGGACCCGGTCCGGGTCCGGCAGCTGGCCGGGCAGCTGCAGGACGCCGGCCGCCGCTCGCTGGAGGAGCTGCGCCAGCTCATCGGGCTGCTGACCGACAGCGCGCAGGAGGCGCCGCTGGCGCCGCAGCCGGGTCTGTCCGATGTGGACGAGCTGGTCGAGGACGCCCGCCGGGCCGGCCTGGACGTCACGCTGACCCGGTCCGGGCCGCCCCGGGAGCTGGACCCGACCGTGGGCCGCACCGCGTACCGGGTGGTGCAGGAGGGGCTGACCAACGCGGGCAAGCACGCCCCCGGCGGCCCGGTCACGGTCACGCTGGACGTCCGCGCCGGCGAGCTGGCCGTCACCGTGGTCAACCGGAAGGCGACCCGGCCGCCGACCGCGCTGCCGAGCGGCGGGCTGGGCCTGATCGGCCTGCGCGAGCGGGTCCGTACGGTGGGCGGCACGCTGCGGGCCGAACCCCGGCTCGACGGCGGTTTCCGGGTCGAGGCGGTGTTGCCGGCGTGATCAGGGTGCTGCTGGCCGACGACGAGGAGCTGGTCCGCTTCGGGCTGCGTACGGTCCTGGAGTCGGCCGGGATCGAGGTCGTCGGGGAGGCCGGCGACGGCGCCGAGGCGGTCGCGCTCGCGCACGAGCTGCGCCCGGACGTGGTCCTGCTCGACGTCCGGATGCCGCGGGTGGACGGGCTGGCCGCCGCCCGCACCATCCTGTCCCGGCCCGACCCGCCGAAGGTGGCGGTGCTCACCACCTTCCACACCGACCAGTACGTGGTGGCGGCGCTGGCCGCGGGCGCGTCCGGCTTCCTGCTCAAGGACACCCCGCCGCGGCAGATCGTGGCCGCGGTCCGGGCCGTGGCCGAGGGCTCGGAGATGCTGTCCCCGGCGGTGACCCGCCGCCTGCTGGCCGAGTACGTCCGCGGGCGGGACGACGACCGCCAGGCCGCCGCCCGCCGCCGGCTGGAGCCGCTGTCGGAGCGGGAGCGCGAGGTGCTCGTCCTGGTCGGCCGCGGGCTGTCCAACGCCGAGGCCGCCCGCACCGCGCACATGAGCGAGGCCACGATCAAGACGTACGTGTCGCGCATGCTGACCAAGCTCGGCCTGACCAACCGCACCCAGGCCGCCATCCTGGCCCACGAAGCGGGTCTCCTGGACGGAGATTAGGCTGCGCCCAGCTGGGGAGGGTGGGGCCGTGGGCGTGCGGACGTTCGTCGAGGGGTGGCCGGTCTACCGGCAGCTGACCGGTGCCGACCCGCTCGGGCGCGGGGCCGCCGCGCAGAGCCGGCACTCCAAGGAGCTGGCGCCCCGGACGCGGACGGCCGACTCGGTGGCCCGGTCGGTCTGCCCGTACTGCGCGGTCGGCTGCGGGCAGAAGGTGTACGTCCGCGACGGGCAGGTCACCCAGATCGAAGGTGACCCGGACTCGCCGATCAGCCGCGGCCGGCTCTGCCCCAAGGGCAGCGCGTCGGCCCAGCTCGTCACCGGCCCGCAGCGGGAGCAGAAGGTCCGCTACCGCGCGCCGTACGCGACGGAGTGGACCGACCTCGACCTCGGCACGGCCATGGAGATGGTGGCCGACCGGGTGCTGGCGGCGCGGCGCAAGGGCTGGCAGGACCGCGACCACAACGACCACGTGGTCAACCGGACCCTCGGCTTCGCCAGCCTCGGCGGCGCGACCCTCGACAACGAAGAAAACTACCTGATCAAGAAGCTGTTCACGTCGCTCGGGGCGGTCTCGATCGAGAACCAGGCCCGGATATGACACTCCTCCACGGTCCCCGGTCTGGGGACCTCGTTCGGGCGCGGCGGCGCCACCAACACGCAGCAGGACCTGGCCGAGTCGGACTGCATCGTGATCATGGGCTCCAACATGGCCGAGGCGCACCCGGTCGGGTTCCAGTGGGTGATGGAGGCCAAGCTCCGCGGCGCCCGGGTGATCCACGTCGACCCGCGCTTCACCCGGACCAGCGCGCTGGCCGACACCCACGTGCCGCTGCGGGCCGGGAGTGACATCGCCTTCCTCGGCGGGGTGGCCAACTACATCCTGAGCAACGAGCGGGACTTCCGGGAGTACGTGCTGCCGTACACGAACGCCTCGACGATCGTGTCGGAGGAGTTCCTGGACACCGAGGACCTGGACGGGCTGTTCTCCGGCTACGACCCGGACAAGGGCTCGTACGACCCGGCGTCCTGGCACTACGAGGGGATGGAGCCGCAGGAGCAAGGGTCCGGCGCGGAGGAGAAGGAGCAGGCCGCCGGGCTGTCCCACGAGTCCGGCGGCCCGGCCATGGAGCACGGCGACCCGCCGACCGACCCGACCCTGCAGCACCCGCGCTGCGTCTGGCAGATCCTCAAGCGGCACTTCGCGCGCTACACGCCGGAGGCGGTCGAGCAGATCTGCGGCGTGCCGCGGGAGCAGTTCCTGGAGGTGGCCGAGGCCTGGGTGGCCAACTCGGGCCGGGAACGCACCGCCGCGGTCGTGTACGCGGTGGGCTGGACCCAGCACAGCGTCGGCGTGCAGTACATCCGCACGGCCGCGATCATCCAGCTCCTGCTGGGCAACATGGGCCGCCCCGGCGGCGGCATCATGGCCATGCGCGGGCACGCCAGCATCCAGGGCTCCACCGACGTGCCGACGCTGTTCAACCTGCTGCCGGGCTACCTGTCGATGCCGTCGGCGTCCAGCCACCACAGCCTGGACGACTGGATCGCCTCGCTGCGGGGCGACAACCAGAAGGGCTTCTGGCGCAACGCCGACGCGTACGCGGTGTCGCTGCTGAAGGAATACTTCGGCGACGCCGCGACGGCCCAGAACAACTACTGCTACGACCACCTGCCCCGGCTCACCGGCGACCACGGCACGTACCGGACCACGATGGACATGGTCGACGGGCTGGTCTCGGGCTACTTCCTGCTCGGCCAGAACCCGGCCATCGGCTCGGCCAACGGCCGGCTGCAGCGGCTCGGCCTGGCCAACCTGGACTGGCTCGTGGTCCGCGACCTGGTGATGATCGAGAGCGCCGAGTTCTGGCGGTCCGCGCCCGAGGTCGAGACGGGCGAGATCGTGCCCGAGCGCTGCCGGACCGAGGTGTTCTTCTTCCCGGCCGCGTCGCACGTGGAGAAGGAGGGCACCTTCACCCAGACCCAGCGGATGCTGCAGTGGCGGGAGAAGGCGGTCGAGCCGCAGGGCGACCAGCGCTCCGAGCTGTGGTTCTTCTACCACCTGGGCCGGATGCTCAAGGAGCGGCTGGCCGGCTCGACGGACCCGCGGGACCGGGCCGTGCTCGACCTCAACTGGGACTACGAGACCACCGGGGGACCGGGCCTGGCGGCCGAGCCGTCGGCGGAGTCGGTGCTCAAGGCCATCAACGGCTACGGGCCGGACGGGCTGCTCTCGGCGTACACGGAGCTGAAGGCGGACGGGTCCACCGCCTGCGGCTGCTGGATCTACACCGGGGTGTACGCCGGCGGCGTCAACCAGGCGGCCCGGCGCAAGCCGATGACCGAGCAGGTCAGCCCGTACCTGGAGTGGGGCTGGGTGTGGCCGGCCAACCGGCGGGTGCTCTACAACCGGGCCTCGGCCGACCCGGACGGCAAGCCGTGGTCCGAGCGCAAGAGATACCTGTGGTGGGACGCGGAGCAGGGCAAGTGGGACGGCCCGGACGTGCCCGACTTCGAGGCGACCAAGGCCCCGTCGTACCGGCCGCCGGAGGGCGCGGTCGGACCGGCGGCGCTGCGCGGGGACGACCCGTTCATCATGCAGGCCGACGGCAAGGGCTGGCTGTTCGTGCCCAACGGGCTGCAGGACGGGCCGCTGCCGACCCACTACGAGCTGCACGAGTCGCCGTTGCGCAACGGGCTCTACGAGCAGCAGGGCAACCCGACCCGCAAGGTCTATGCCCGGGCCGACAACCCGTCCAACCCGTCGCCGCCGGAGGAGCACAGCGAGGTCTTCCCGTACGTGGCGTTCGTGTCGCGGCTGACCGAGCACCACACCGCGGGCGGGATGAGCCGCACCCTGCCGTACCTGGCCGAGCTGCAGCCGGAGATGTTCGTCGAGGTGTCGCCGCAGCTGGCCACCGAGCGCGGGCTGGAACACCTGGGCTGGGCCACGATCGTGACCAGCCGCAGCGCGATCGAGGCCCGGGTCATGGTCACCGAGCGGCTGCGGCCGCTGCGGGTGCAGGATCGCACCGTGCACCAGGTCTGGATGCCGATCCACTACGGCTACGCCGGCGTGGTCACCGGCGACTCGATCAACGACCTGTTCGGGGTCGCGCTCGACCCCAACGTGCTGATCCAGGAGTCGAAGGTGCTGACCTGTGACGTCCGGGCCGGGCGGCGGCCGCACGGGGAGGACCTGCTGCGGCTGGTCGAGGACTACCGGCGGCGGGCCGGGGTGACCGTCGCGACGGGCACCGCGGTGGCCACCACCGGGCCGGGCGCGGGCCGTCCGCACCTGGAGAGCGCACGGGACCCGGAGGCGTTCCATGGCTGAGCACCGGCTCTTCGGTCCGGAGGCCGACCCGGCCGGCGACGCCGGTTACGCCGCGGACCACCCGGCCCGCAAGGGCTTCTTCACCGACACCTCGATCTGCATCGGCTGCAAGGCCTGCGAGGTCGCCTGCAAGCAGTGGAACGACGTGCCCGACGACGGGTTCGACCTGCTCGGGCTCTCCTACGACAACACCGGGGCGCTGGGCGCGTCGACCTGGCGCCACGTGGCCTTCATCGAGCAGCCGGCGACGTCGGCCCCGGCCGGGCCGACGCCGGTGGCCGGACCTTCACCGTCCACTGTGGACCTAGGGATGCCGTCGTTCGCCAAGCCGGGGGACGGGTCCGGGGTGGAGGACCGCGAGGAGTTCCGCTGGCTGATGTCCTCCGACGTCTGCAAGCACTGCACCCACGCCGGCTGCCTGGACGTCTGCCCGACCGGGGCGCTGTTCCGGACCGAGTTCGGCACCGTGGTCGTGCAGCAGGACATCTGCAACGGCTGCGGCTACTGCGTCTCCGGCTGCCCGTACGGGGTGATCCAGCGGCGCGAGGGCGACGGCCGGGCCTGGAAGTGCACGATGTGCTACGACCGGCAGAAGGACGGGCTGCAGCCGGCCTGCGCGACGGCCTGCCCGACCCAGTCCATCCAGTACGGCGACCTGGACGAGCTGCGGGAGCGGGCCGCGGCCCGGGTCACCGCGCTGCACGAGCAGGGCGTCACCGAGGCCCGGCTGTACGGCGCCGACCCCGACGACGGGGTCGGCGGCAACGGCGCGTTCTTCCTGCTGCTGGACGAGCCCGAGGTGTACGGCTTCCCACCCGACCCGGTGGTGCCGACCCGGGACCTGCCGCGGATGTACAAGTTCGCGGCGGCCGCGGCCCTGGCGCTGGCCTCGGCCGCGGTCGCGGTGTTCGGGGGGGCCGGGTGAGCCGGGGCCGCAACCGCCGCGACCGGCTCGCGCGCGAGCAGGGCGACTACCACCGGGACCGGCCCGACCTGGGCGACCGGGTGCACCAGGACGGGCCGCCCGGGGGCCGGCTGGGACCGTCGGTGCGCGGCGGGGACGGCTCCCGCGAGCAGTCGATGGTGCCGCGGGCGGAGTTCCGCTCGTACTACGGGCGGCAGATCCTCAAGACGCCGGCCTGGGAAGACAAGATCGCGTACTACTTCTTCGCGGGCGGGCTGTCCGGCGGCTGCGCGCTGCTCGCGGCCGGGGCCGACCTCACCGGCCGGCCGGCGCTGCGGCGGGGCACCCGCGTCACCGGGCTGGCCGCGCTGGCCGCCGGGTCCTACTACCTCGTCGCCGACCTGGGCCGGCCGGACCGCTTCCACCACATGCTGCGGGTGGCCAAGCCGACCTCGCCGATGAGCATGGGCACCTGGCTGCTGGTCGGCTACGGGCCGGCGATCGGGCTGGCGGGG
>DATINN010000163.1:0-6396 GCA_035474175.1 Mycobacteriales bacterium
CCGGTCGTCCCGAAGCCGGCATTGTGCAGCGCGGACAGGCCGGAGGCGGGATCGCCGGCGGCGCAGCCGACCTGGATCCCGCCGAGCGCGCCGTAGTCGACGACGACCGTCACCCCGGACGAGCCGGAGCAGGCGGCGGCGTCGGCCGCGGGCGCCGGGCCGGTCAGCACCAGCGCCGCGCCGAGGGCGGCGACGAGGGTGAGGGCGCGGCGGTTCATGAGGTCCGGCGGCGCCGGCCGGCGACCATGGTCACCGCGCCCAGCAGCACCAGCCCGGCCCCGGTCCACACCACGGGCAGCGGGGTGGCCCCGGTGTTGGGCAGGGTGCCGGCCGTCGGCTGCGTCGGCGGCGCCTGGATCGGCAGCACCGGGGCGGCGCTCGTGGTCGGCCCAGTGGTCGGCCCAGTGGTCGGGCTCGCGGTCGGGACCGGGGTGGACGGCGCCGGGCGGCTGGGCGTCGCCGTCGGGGACGCGGTCGGCGTGGCCGAGGGCGGCGGCGACCCGGCACAGTCCAGTGTGGACACCGGCCCGGCCGCCCCGGTCAGGCTCAGCTCGGCCAGGCCGACACCGGACATGCCCAGGATCGCCTGGGTCGTCGCCCGCACCACGTTGCCGGGGTCGAACCCGCCGGCGTCGTACGCGACCGCCCCGCGCTGCTCGACCGGCGCCGTGCAGCCGAGCTGGCGCGCCCGCAGCCACGCCACCGCGGCCGCGGCCTCGTCCGTCCGGCCGGCCGCGGTCAGCGCCTGCGCGATCAGGCCGGTGGAGTTGGTGTTGGGGGCATCGGTGGTGACGGTGCCGTTGAAGGAGCCGTCCGCGTTCTGCTGGGACACCAGCCAGGCGACGCCGCGGGCGGCGGCGGCCGCGTCCCCGCCCGGGAGGCCCAGCGCCTGCACCACCATCGCCGTCGCGTCGGTGTCCGGCAGGCAGGTCGGCGTCCCGTAGTTGAGCGGGAACCCGCCACCCGGGCACTCCGACCCGGCCAGGAACGAGATCGCCGACGCCGGCATCCCGTCCGGCGTCCGGGCCAGCGCCAGCAGCGCGAACGACTGCCCGAACGCGTTGCTGAGGTCCTGGTCCGCCGGCAGGTCGGAGTAGCGGCCGCTCGGGGTGAGCTGCGAGGCCAGCCGGCCGAGCACGTCCACCCCGCCCACGTCGTGCGGGTCGGCCCCGGTGACCAGCGCCGCGTACGCCACCTTGGCCAGCCGCCCGGCGTCGGAGAACGAGGTCCCGTCGCCGAAGTAATCGGTCGCGAGGGTGCCGGAGCCGAGCCAGGCCATCCCCGCGGTGGCGTTGTCCGCGCCCGAGCCGGCGGCGGCGAACGCGAGCACCGCGTCCAGCGTCAGCCCCTGGTCGGGGAAGGTGACGCCGTCGCCGAAGTCCAGCTCGACGTGGCTGCCGTCGGTGAGCTGGCCGGCCAGCCAGCCGGCGGCGGCGTCGGTCGGATCGGTCGTGGGCGCGGCCTGCGCCGCGGGCGCGGCCACCACGAGCAGGGCGGCGACGAAGGCGAGGACAGCGAGGAGACGGGACCGGGCCACTCTTCGGCCGCCTTTCGGCACCGGTCCGCGGCGGCGCCCGTGGGCCCCGGCGCATCCCGAGCGTCAGCTCAGCCTGCGCCGACGTCCCGGGCTCCGTCCCGCAGACCTCGACGGGATGGGGGAGACGGCACGGCCGTGGGTGATCGGGCTCGCCGGTGTCCACACGGGACTCCGGCCCACCGTTGCGGGTCAGCGCCGGACTCGGACCGGACTTCCCCCACGGACGCGCGGTGTGCAGTTGTCGCGGTCAGCTTGCGGTCCCCGGCCCCGGCTGTCAAACCTTGCCCGGAATGCGAGCAACGTTCCCCCTAATGCCGTATTCCCGCATCGACCGTCCGGATGGCAGTTTGACGATCATGCGGATGCGATGGATCGGCGCGGTCGGGACAGGACTCCTCGCGGTGGCCGGGGTGGTGCTGCCGGCCACCGCGGCGACGGCGGCGCCCACCTTCCGGCTCCCGTTCCCGTGTGGACAGGTCTGGTCCGGTCAGACCCGCAGCGACCACAGCCCGCCCAACGCGATCGACTTCAACCGGGCCAACGACGTCGGCGACCGCGTCGTCGCCAGCGCCGCCGGCACCGTCGTCACGGTCCGCAACCTCGGCAGCGCCAGCTACGGGCGGTACGTGGTGGTCGACCACGGCGGCGGCTACACCACCTACTACGCGCACCTGCAGGACCAGTCGGTCTCGGTCGGCCAGCACGTCGCCGCCGGCGCGACCATCGGCCACGTCGGCTCGACCGGCAACTCCACCGGCCCGCACCTGCACTACGAGCAGCGCTCCGGCGGCACCACGGTCAAGGTCCGGTTCAACGGCACGCTCGCGCTCTACTGGGGCACCCGCAACTACACCAGCAACAACGCCTGCGCCGGCGGCGGGGTCAGCGGCACGGTCAACACCGCGGGCGCGCCGCTCACCGTCCGGTCCGGACCGGGCACCGGCTTCGCCGCCACCGGCTCCGTCGCGGACGGGCAGTCGGTCACCATCTCCTGCCAGACCAGCGGCACCCGGGTGACCGGCACCTACGGCACGTCCTCGATCTGGGATCGGATCGGCAGCGGGCGCTACGTCGCCGACGCGTACGTCTTCACCGGCTACGACGGCTTCGTCCCCGGCCTACCCCGCTGCTGACGCTCAGCCCGGCCCGGCGCTTGAGCCGGGCCGGGCGACTCGGCCGGGCCTGACGGCCCGGCGGCCTGACGGCCGTGCGGCCTGACGGCCGGGCGGCCATGCGGCCTGACGGCCGGGCGGCTCAGCCGGGCCGGGCGGCTCAGCCGGGCCGGGCGGCCGGCCCGGGGCGGCTCAGCGGAGTCGGCCCAGGGGGGAGGAGTCGAGACCGTCCAGCAGCGCGGCGGGATCGTCGTACAGCGCGACCGCCCCGTCGAGCTCGTCCGGCCCGATCCCGCCCGAGCGCAGCGCGATGCAGGGCAGGCCCGCGGACCGGGCCGCCTCGACGTCGTAGACGGTGTCGCCGACCGCGACCGTGCGGGCCGGGTCCAGGCCGTGGTCGCGGACGGCGACCTCCAGCAGGTCCGGGTGCGGCTTGGCCGCCTCGACGTCCGCGGAAGTGGTGGTGCCGGCGATCACGCCGTCGGGGGCGCCGATGGCCGGCAGCATCCAGTCCAGGTCGTCCTTGGCCCCGCTGGTCGCCAGCACCACGGTCAGGCCCCGGTCGGCGCAGGCCGAGAGCAGCTCGGCCGCCTGGGGGAACGCGGTCGCCTGGTCCCGCAGCGCCTCGTACCGCCGCGAGTGGGCCTGGACGACGTCGTCGTCGGGCTCGCCGAGCACCCGCTGGACCAGCTCCTCGCTGCCGATCCCGATGGCCCGGTGCAGGGTCCACATCGAGACCTCGCGGTCGTTGTCCCGGAAGGCCTGCCACCACGCGAGCACGTGCAGGTAGTTGGTGTCCAGGAGGGTGCCGTCGATGTCGAAGAGCACGCCAGCGTTCGTTGCCACGGGTCCGGGCGTGCCCGCGTAACGGTATCGGCACACCCGTCCAGCTCGGCAGATGTGCCGGATACGGTATGTCGGTGGCGGCGGTGGTGCGGCGTGGGCGGTCCCGGCGTCCGGCGACGCTGGCGTCGCTGGCCGCGGAGCTCGGCATCTCCCGGACCACGGTGTCCAACGCCTACAACCGGCCGGACCAGCTCTCCCCGCAGCTGCGGGAGCGGATCCTGGAGGCGGCGCGGCGGCTCGGCTACCCCGGTCCGGACCCGGTCGCGCGCAGCCTGCGCACCCGCCGGGCCGGCGCGATCGGGCTGATCTTCACCGAGGGCCTGTCGTACGCGTTCCGCGACCCGGCCGCGATCGCCTTCCTGGAAGGGCTCGGGCTGGCCTGCGAGGAGAAGGGGACCGGCCTGCTGATGGTGCCGGCCGCGCCGGCCGACGTGGCCGACCCGCAGCTGGTCTACGGCGCGGCGGTCGACGGGTTCGTCGTCTACTCCATGCCGGCCGGCGACCCGCACGTGACCGCGGTGCTGGAGCGGCCGGTGCCCAGCGTCGTCGTCGACCAGCCGGTGGGACTGTCCGGTGTGGACTTCGTCGGGCTGGACGACCGCGGGGCCGCGGCCATGCTGGGCCGGCACCTGGGCGAGCTCGGCCACCGGCGGGTCGGCGTGATCGCCAACCGGCTCGGCACCGACCGCCACGACGGGCCGGCCGACCTGGACCGCCAGCGCGACTGCCCGTACGCGGTGGTCAAGGCCCGGCTCGACGGCCTCGCCGACGGCCTGGCCGAATACGGGGTGGACTGGGCCGGCGTGCCCGTCGAGGAGCGCTTCGAGAACTCGGCCGCCGCCGGTGGCGAGGCCGCGGTCGCGATCCTCGACCGCCACCCCGACCTGACCGCGCTGGCCTGCACGACCGACATGTTCGGGCTGGGGACGCTGACCGTCGCCCGGCAGCTGGGGCTGTGGGTGCCGGAGGAGCTGTCGGTGACCGGCTTCGACGGCGTGGCCGAGTCGGCGGTCGCCGGGCTGACCACCGTCCGGCAGCCGACCCTGGAGAAGGGCCGCGTCGCCGGGCAGCTGCTGCTGGACGAGAGCGAGCGGCCCGCGGCCCGGCACGTGCTGCTGCCGACCGAGCTGGTGATCCGCACCAGCACCGGGATCCCGCGCCGCTGAGCGCTGCCTCACCCGTACGGCCCTGCAATCGATCAGCCGAATGCCCATACCGTTTCGGTCAAGTCGACCCATGGGAACCGTCAAGTGGAGGTATGGGATGCGAGCTAGAAGGTGGGGCGCCGCGGTCCTCGGCGCGACCGTGGCGCTGTCGGTGGCGCTGGTGTCACAGCCGGCTGCCAACGCCGGCCCGGTCACCGGGCCCAGCCCGTCGGTGGTCGGCGGGACCAATGCGGCGCAGGGCGAGTTCCCGTGGATGGCGCGGCTGTCGATGGGCTGCGGTGGTGCGGTCATCGCGGCCCGGGTGGTGCTGACGGCGGCGCACTGCGTGCGGCCGACCGGGGCCTACACCGGCTACACCGCGACGATCGGCCGGGCCAACCTGACCAACACCGCGGTGGGACAGGTGATCCGCTCGACGTACGTCTTCCGCAGCCCGCAGTATCCGAGCACCGGCACGTTCGACTGGGCGTTGATCGAGCTGGCGTCCGCGCCGGCCACGGCCCCGCTCGCGATCGCGGCGCAGGGCGACACGTCCCTCAACACCGGCAACTTCACGATCATGGGCTGGGGGGCGACCCGGGAGGGCGGCGCCCAGTCCACGACGCTGAAGAAGGCCACGGTGCCGTTCGTGAGCGACGCGACGTGCGGCAGTGCGTACCCGGAGCTGGCGCCGGCGACCGAGATCTGCGCCGGCTTCACCCAGGGCGGCGTCGACACCTGTCAGGGTGACTCGGGCGGTCCGATGATCAAGACGACGTCGACCGGTGCGGTGCGCGAGGTCGGCATCGTGTCGTACGGGAACGGCTGCGCGCGGGCCGGCTTCCCCGGCGTCTACAGCGAGGTGCAGGCGTTCTCCAACTCGATCAAGGCGAAGATCAGTACTACCGGGACGATCATCCGGTAGCCGTCGGGCATGCTGGGCCGGGTGTCCACAGTGGACACCCGGCTCAGCACTGCGCCAGCAGCGTGGTCAGGCTCGACTTGTCCGGCGCGGTCAGCGCCAGCTTGTAGACGGTGGAGACGTCGACCCACTGCACCGCGTACGCGCAGCGGTAGGCCTGCCGCGGCAGCCACTCCGCCGGGCCCCGGTCGCTCTTGCTCTCGTTGGCCGAGGCGGTCGTGGCCAGCAGGTTGACCGGGTCGTTGGCGAAGCGCTCCCGCTGCGCCTGGGTCCAGTCCCGGGCGCCCCGCACCCAGGCCGCGCCCAGCGGCACCACGTGGTCGATCTGCACCTTGGCCGCGGCCGACTTGGCGAAGGTCACGGTCTGCCCCGTGTACGGGTCGGCCAGCACGCCGGCGATCACCGTGCACCGCCCCCGCAGCTGCACCTTCTCCAGGTCCCGCCGCAGGATGTCGTCCCGGGTGCCGCAGCCGTTGTGGTCCACGTCGACCGACCAGGCCGGCCCGAAGTCGCGGGTCCGCTGGTAGCCGCCCTCCCGGGCGTTGTGCACCGGCAGCTTGGCCAGCTCCGCCTTCGCCTTGGTCACCTTCGCGGCCGGCACCGTCGCCACGGGCGCGCTCCCGGTCCGCGTCGGCCCGGCGGCCCCGTCCGCGGGAAGCTCGAACCCCTCACAGCCGGCCGCCGCCCCCAGCGCCACCGCGATCGCGACGATCCCCACCATCCGACGCACGCAAGCCCTCCACCGCCAACCCCGTGCATCCTGTCTCTACCCGGCTGGACACCCCCTCGTACCATCGGTGCCGTCGCCGCCTTAGCTCAGTCGGCAGAGCAGCC
>DATINN010000164.1:0-6372 GCA_035474175.1 Mycobacteriales bacterium
CGCTGGACGACGACGCGCCGGTGCGGGCGGTGCCGGAGTCCAGCGCCGTCGGCGACCTGCTGGAGATCGAGCGGATCGCGGCCGCGTCCCGGCGCAGCCACCGCGGGCTGGCGGTGACCGTGCTGCGGCCGGCGATCGTGCTCGGGGTCGGCGACCGGGAGCCGATGGCGGCGCTGCTGGGCGCGCCCCGGCTGCTGCGGATCCGGGGGGCGGACGCGCGCTGGCAGTTCTGCCACGTGGCCGATCTCGCGGCCGCGGTCGAGCTGGCCGCGCTGGCCCCGGCCGGGGTGCTGGACGGGCCGGCCAACGTGGCCTGCGACGGCTGGCTCGACCACGACGAGCTGGAGCGGGTCAGCGGCCGGCGCAGCCTGGAGCTGCCGGAGCGGGTCGCGGTCGGCACGGCCGAGCGGCTCAACCGGCTCGGCATCACCTCGGCGCCGCCGAGCGAGCTCGACCACCTGATGCACCCGCTGGTGGTGGGCACGGCCCGGCTGCACGAGGCCGGCTGGCGCCCGGCGTACACGAACGCCGAGGCGGTCGCGGAGCACGTCCGGGAGCGGCGGCGGCGCGGTCCGGCCGTGGTCGGCGGGGCCGCGGCCGGGGCGGCGGTCGCGCTGGTCGGCACGGCCGCCCTGGTCCGCCGGGCTCGCCGCCGCCGGACGACCTGAGGTCGCTCCCGGACGGGGCGCCGGCGGACGACCTGAGCCCGCTGCCGGACCGGGGCGCCGGCGGACAGCTCTGTCCACTATGGATAGTGGGACGCACAGGGCCGCGGACATTGGCGCCCGACCGGGTGCGACACGCCGCGACACGGGCGAATGGACCCTCCACGGCGTACCGTGAAGGCGTGTCCCCGTTGGTCTGGCTCCTGATCCCGCTGGTGGCGTTGGTCGCCGCCGTGGCGTGGGCGAGCTGGGCCGCGCGGCCCCGCGGCCCGGCCGATCCGGTCGACAGCGTCGCCGCCCATCACCGGTTCGTCGAGGCGCTGGAGCGCAGCCGCCAGGACCGGGACGAGCACGCATAGGCCGGCTGCCTAAGCTGCCTGCATGAGCCGACGGGTCCTCACGCTGATCACCGGGGCGGTGCTGCTGCTCGCGCTGATCGTGGGCGGCTCGCAGCTCCCGGTGCCGTACGCGGAGCTGGGCCCCGGTCCGACCCTGGACACCCTCGGCGTCGACCAGTCCGGCAAGGAGATCATCCAGCTCACCGGTCGCACCGAGGACAAGACCACCGGTCACCTCAACCTGACCACGGTCTCGGTCCGGGACCGGCTCGACCTGCTCGGGGCGCTGCGCGGCTGGCTCGACCCGGAGCGCGCGGTGGTGCCGCGGGAGGAGATCTTCCCGCCGGGCCAGACCCAGCAGCAGACCGACCAGAAAAACACCCAGGACTTCGTCACCTCGCAGAATTCGGCCGAGCTGGCCGCGCTGGCATACCTGAAGATGACCAAGGTCGTGATCACCCAGGTCGCCGCCGACTCGCCGTCGCACGGCAAGCTGGCCGAGAAGGACGTCATCGTCGCGGTGCAGGGCACCAAGGTCGGCGACACCGTGCAGCTGGCGCGGGTGCTGGGCGCGACGAAGCCCGGGACCACGGTGACGGTGACCTACGAGCGGGCCGGCAAGACCGGCACCACCCAGGTCACCACGGCCGAGGGCACCGCGGACGGCAAGACCCGGGCGGTGCTCGGCGTCGGCGTCACGCTGGCCAGCACGGCGCCGTTCCAGGTGAAGATCGGCCTGGACGACCGGATCGGCGGGCCGTCGGCCGGATTGATGTTCGCGCTCGGGATCCTGGAGAAGATCGGGCCGGAGGACCTGACCGGCGGCCGGTTCGTGGCCGGCACCGGCACCATCGACGTGGACGGCACGGTCGGCCCGATCGGCGGCATCCCGCTGAAGCTCATCGCGGCCAAGGACAAGGGCGCGACGGCGTTCCTGGTGCCGGCCGCCAACTGCGTCGAGGCCAGCCGCAAGCCGCCGGCCGGGCTGAAGCTGATCAAGGTCGACTCGCTGAGCAGCGCGCTGTCGGCGCTGACGGCGCTGCGGGACGGGCAGCCGACGCCGGCCTGCTGAGAGGCGGGCTCAGTCCAGGGTGGCGGCGAGCGCGTCGGCCAGCGCCGGCGCCAGGTCCGGGCCGACCAGCAGCTCCTCCTCGTCGTCGCCCCGCATCCGCACGGTGCAGGCGCGGCTGCCGTCGCGCAGGACGGCCACGGCCAGCCGGGCCTCCCGCCGCTGCGGGTGGTCGGTCACCCAGTCCAGGACGTCCGCGTGCCGGGGCATGGCCTCCTCGACGTCCGGCGGCAGCATCACGACCTCCTGCACCAGCGCGCAGCCGGCCACCTCCGGCGGCCAGCCGACCTGCGCCAGCGACTCGTCCAGCGGGCCCTCCGGCAGCGGGTCCTGCTCGACCGGGGTCAGCGCCTCGGCCGGCATCCGCTCCGGGTCCAGGCCGAGCTGGGCCGCGAACTGCGGCTCCCGTACGACCAGGTCAGCGCTGCGGGCGAGGGCGAAGAGCTGCGGTCGCTGGTCCCAGCCGGAGGCGCTGACGTGGCGCTCGATCTCGACCAGGGTCTCCTGAAGCAGCTCCGACACGACGCCATCCTGTCAGGTGCGCGAGAACCCGCACGTCCCGGCGGGAACCCCAGCGGCTCCCGGTAAGTTCCTCAGGCGTCCCGACCGCCCTCTCGTGGGGAGCACATCACCGTGGCCATGCGGCCGTCGTTACCGGTGCCGTCCCTGTCCCGGCGCGCGAAGATCATCATCGGCGTCGTCGTGTTGCTGGTGCTCGTCCTGTCCGTGCTCGGCTCGCTGGTCCGGTTGTACGTGGACTGGCTGTGGTTCGGCGAGGTCGGGTTCCGCCAGGTCTTCAGCACCGGACTGCGCACCCGGCTCCTGCTGTTCTTCCTCTTCGGCGTGCTGATGGCGCTCGTCATCGCCGTGAACCTCTTCCTGGCCTACCGTTTCCGGCCGCCGTTCCGGCCCATGTCGCTGGAGCAGCAAAACCTGGAGCGCTACCGCTCCGCGCTGGAACCGCGCCGCCGGCTCATCGTCATCGGCGTCTCCGCGGTGCTCGGCATCTTCACCGGCATCACCGCGCAGGCGCAGTGGCAGACCTGGCTGCAGTGGCGCAACGGCACGCCGTTCAACGTCCTGGACCCGCAGTTCGGGAAGGACATCTCCTACTACACGTTCACCTACCCGTTCCAGCGCTTCGTGCTCGGCCTGCTGTTCACCGCCGTGGTGCTGTCGCTGCTGGCCGCGCTGGCCGTGCACTACCTCTTCGGCGGGGTGCGGCTGCAGACGCCGGGGGAGAAGGTCACCCCGGCCGCGCGGGTGCACCTGTCGGTGCTGCTCGGGATCTTCGTGCTGCTGAAGGCGGCGGCCTACTACCTCGACCGGTACGGGTTGCTGTTCAACGAACGCGACGGCCGCACGGGCGCGTCGTACACGGACGTCAACGCGGTGCTCCCGGCCAAGACGATCCTCATGTTCGTCGCGCTGATCTGCGCGGTGGCGATCCTGGCCAACATCTTCCTGCGCTGGGTGCAGCTGCCGGCGATCGCGATCGTGCTGCTGCTGCTGACCTCGATCGTGGCCAGCGGGATCTACCCGGCGGTCGTGCAGCAGTTCAGCGTCCGGCCCAACGCCAACGAGAAGGAAGCCGAATACATCGGCCGCAACATCGAGGCGACCCGGACGGCGTACGGGATCGAGTCGAAGGCCGAGGGCGGCAAGGTCAACCAGCAGCAGTACAACGCGAACACGGACGTCACCTCGGCGCGCAACGCGCTGATCTCCGACAAGTCGACGATCCCGAACGCGCGGCTGCTGGACCCCAACATCCTCAGCCCGACGTTCCGGCAGTTCCAGCAGATCCGCAACGTGTACGACTTCCCGGAGAAGCTGGACATCGACCGCTACACGATCGCGGGCAAGAAGAGCGACTACGTCGTCGCAGCCCGGGAGCTGAGCTCCGACAACCTCACCGGCAACCAGACCAACTGGATCAACAAGCACACCTTCTACACGCACGGCAACGGTTTCGTCGCCGCCGCCGCCAACGAGAACCTGACCTCGCAGGCCGGCTTCACCGTCGGCGGGCTGCCGGCCACCGGGCCGATCAAGATCTCGCAGCCGCGGATCTACTACGGCGAGCTGATCACGGACTACTCGATCGTCGACACCAACTCGCGCGGTGAGTTCGACCGGCCGGGCGGCAGCGGCGAGGACGAGCTGTTCAAGTACGACGGCAGCGGCGGGGTCGACGTCGGCAGCTTCTTCCACCGGCTCGCCTTCGCGATCAACTACCGCGAGCGCAACATCCTGCTCTCCAGTGCGATCAACGGGGAGTCGAAGATCCTGTTCGTGCGCGACCCGGCCGACCGGGTGGAGAAGGCGGCGCCCTTCCTGAAGATCGACGGCGATCCCTACCCGGCCGTGGTCGACGGGCAGATCGAGTGGATCGTCGACGGCTACACGACCCTGAACAACTACCCGTACTCGGAACGCCAGACGCTGGGCGAGGTCGCGGCCGACTCCCGGACCGGGCAGGGCACCCGGGCGCTGCCCCGGCAGGACGTCAACTACATCCGCAACTCGGTCAAGGCCACGGTCAACGCGTACACGGGCAAGGTCACGCTGTACGCGTTCGACGAGGCCGACCCGGTGCTCAAGACCTGGATGAAGGCGTACCCGGGGATCATCCAGCAGAAGTCGGAGATCTCCCCGCAGCTGCAGGAGCACCTGCGCTACCCGGAGGACCTGTTCAAGGTCCAGCGGGAGCTGCTGACCCGGTATCACGTGACCGACCCGCGGCAGTTCTTCAACACCCAGGACTTCTGGCGGGTGCCGGCCGACCCGACGACGGGGCAGGGCGCCGCCCAGCCGCCGTACTACATCGTCGCGCAGGCGCCGGGCCAGGAAGCGCCGGTCTTCCAGCTCACCAGCGCGCTCAACGCGCTGTCCCGGGACAACCTGGCCGCGTACGTCACGGTCTCCAGCGATCCCGACGACTACGGCGAGATGCAGGTGCTGGAGTTACCCGGCAGCCAGGCCGTCCTCGGACCTGGTCAGGTGCAGGGACGGTTCGGCTCCCAGTCGGAGATCGCGCAGACGATCACCCTGCTCAACTCGCAGGGATCGCAGGTCCGGTACGGCAACCTGCTCACACTGCCGGTGGGCGGCGGGTTGCTCTACATCGAGCCGCTGTACGTCGAGGCGGCCGGGTTGCCGTACCCGATCCTGCAGCGGGTGCTGGTCGCCTTCGGTGACCGGGTGGCGTTCGCGTCGTCGCTGACCGGTGCGCTCGACTCGCTGTTCGGCGCCGGCGCGGGCTCGCAGGCACCGGACAACAACGGCACGAGCACGCCGACACCGACACCGACGCCATCCGGGTCGAGTCCACCGTCGTCGTCGC
This sequence comes from Mycobacteriales bacterium, assembly GCA_035474175.1. Classification (GTDB taxonomy): domain Bacteria; phylum Actinomycetota; class Actinomycetes; order Mycobacteriales; family CADCTP01; genus CADCTP01. The sequence continues at coordinate 5,419 of DATINN010000164.1, forward strand.
CCTCGTCGCCGGCGCCACCGTCCGGGTCCGGCGGCGGGGCGATCTCGCCGGCGCTCAACGCGGCGCTGACGCAGTTGTCGACGGCGTACACGGCCCTGCAGAACGCGTACCGCAGCGGGGACGTGACGGCGATCGGGCAGGCCCAGACCGCCGTGAACCAGGCCGCGGCGGCGGTCGCGGCGGCCCGCGGCGGGGGCTGACGCGGAGCCGGCGGGGCGGGATTTGCACCCGCCCCGCCGGCTGCGTAAGCTATTTACAGCGACGCGGGGTGGAGCAGCTCGGTAGCTCGCTGGGCTCATAACCCAGAGGTCGTAGGTTCAAATCCTACCCCCGCTACCACTCTGACCAGGGCGTTCGATCTCCGGATCGAGCGCCCTGGTTGCATTTCCGGGCCCGTTGGGAACGGGCTGAGAACGGGAGCAGCTGTCGTACCGGGTGCGTGCTGGCGGGTTCAGATGCGGGCCAGGTGGCGGACCGTGCGGAGGCCCGAGGTGGTGCCGGGCCAGTGCCGCTCGAGCGCGTCCGGACCGGCGTGCCGGATGACCGCGCGCAGGCCGAGCAGAACGACGACCGCGTCGTCGGCGTACCCGAGGAGCGGGATGAAGTCGGGGATCAGGTCGATCGGGCTGGCCAGGTAGAGGACCACCACCGTGAGCCGGATCCGGACGCCGCGGGGGAGGGCCGGGTCGGCGGCGAGGCGGCGCAGCAGGACGAGCAGGTCGGGCAGCAGGCGCAGCGCATCGCGGAGCCGGGCCGGGTCGTGCTCGTCGCGGCCGGCCCGCAGCAGCAGCCCGACGAGCAGCAGCCAGAGCAGCACCGGCCCGGCCGCGATCCCCACCGCGATGCGCCACCACATGGTCCGGTCCTACCCGGTCCGCACCCGGTGCCCCGCTGAGTCCCCGGCGCGGGCCCGGCGGGCCCGGCGCGGGCCCTGCACGGCCCGGTGCGGGCCCT